>DATBED010000023.1:0-6503 GCA_036276195.1 Saccharimonadales bacterium (SeqCode)
TCGAGCAAGCCCCTAACTAAGTACAGACCCAGCCCTGTGCCGGTGGTCTCGCGGCGCACAATATTATGGGCTCGGAAGAACTTGGTAAAAATTTGTTCTTGCGCCAATTTTGGAATGCCCCAGCCACTGTCACTAACTTCTACCAGAATATCAGCCCGACGAGGCCGTATATTGATGTCGACGTGGCCGCCATCAGGCGTGTACTTAATGGCGTTAGACACCAGGTTACCCAGTATTTCTTTAACGATCAGGCCGTCGGTTTTTATAGATACGCTGCTGTTGCCTAGGCTATTAACAGATAGCTTAATCTTTTTACTATCGGCCATTAGCGACAACTCCTTGGTTACCTCATGGGCTAATTTATCGAGGTGCAGCAGCTTACGCGATACGGCAATGGTGCCACTTTCGATGCGGGTTATATTAAGCAGCGTACTGATCAGCTCGTTCATACGATTGGCGGCTCCGATAATGGTTTCTAGCGATTTTTTTTGGGCTTCGTTCAGCTCGCCCATGTAGCCGTCAGCCAGCATGTGAGTGTAAGTTTTGATGGCGCTTAAAGGCGTACGCAGCTGGTGCGAGGCCAGCGAAATAAATTCGCTTTTCATGCGATCAACTTCGTGCTCAAAAGTTATATCACGAAAAACCTCTATAGCACCAATCGGCTTGCCGCTAGCAATAATTGGCGAGCAACTGACCGACACTGGCAGCTTGTGGCCATTTTTATTCAGGTAGAACAAATTTTCTGAGATAGGCTTGCCGGTTAAGAAGGATTTAATGATCGGACGGTCTATTAAGTTAATCGGTTCGTCGTCTGTGGAAACGGCCCGGATCACCTTAGGGAACCACTCGCCGATCAGCTCCTTTTCTTTGTAGCCCAATAGCTGCAAGGCCACCGGATTAATTCGGGTAATGCGGCCGAACTCATCGGTTGAGATGGCGCCATCGCCGATGCTGGTAAAGATGGCTTCGGCTTCGGCCCGCCGTTCAGGGGCGCTGCGTTTTACTAGTACTGTCGTTTCGTTTACTGCCATAAAGTTCCATTACTTAATTTTATTGGTTACACGTCTCGACTTAGCCGGTGCTCTTGTTAGTTTAGTCAACTCACCGATATACTCTTCTATAATGTCAGGGTCTTCAGTAATTAGGGCTACTACCACTCGGATCCAGTCAATCAAAGCGAGTAGGTCCGATTTTGATAACTGGGAGGGCGACTTGTGCAGATGGTTCTCTACCTGGCGGGCAATGAACCGGTCGGCCGCCGGCCCTAAGTAAACATGGGTCACCCGTACCACCTCATCATAAACCGAAGAATTACGCTTGGCCACCTTAGACTTCCTCTATCTTTTTTAGTTTTAGGGCACCCCAAGCTAGCAGCAGGAAGCCAATCCCCCCGGTAATTCTGAATAACAGGCTAAAAACGAGGCGGTAGTCAAATATTAGCACTACACTCCTTGGTTCCACGGCGTTAATATACTGCACTACGATAGAGCTTATAATGATAGTGACCAAGCCGGCGACTAACCACTGCAAGCCATGTTTATACAACACGCCTTGCATGTTTTTGCTAAGCAGTGTTATCTCGTAAGCTGCTAAAAGGCCCACGAACCAGGCATAGAGGTAAGGGATAATTACCGTTAGCACCATTAACCATATGGGCAGGTAGTAGGGGTTGTCGGTAGAGCCGAAATTACTATGATCGAAGTGGAGAAATGTCAGATAGCAGTATAAGACCCCAGCCGTTAAGAAGGCGACAATTATATAACTGGCGGTAGTGCGGTTGAAGTTGAGTTTAGCGTTCCATAAAAGGCCGTCTGAGGCCATGCCGATTATGCTAAAAGCTATTAGTGGGAGTAGCAGGCTGGCGTAATTCAGTAAGATAACCGATGCGCCATGAAAAGCCGGCCACTCGTAGGCCAAGCTGCTTAAAATAAGCGATGTTATAGAGATAACGGGCAGGCTCCAGGCTAACCAGGCGCAGCCCTTGGCCAAGCGCGTAAAGTGTTCCCCTTCCGGCGTATCTTTTATAGATCGGGCATACTGCCTAAGTGCGGCATAGCCAAAGAAAGCCGCCAGCCAAACTAACAAAGTTGGTAAACTAATAGCAAAACGGACAGTTTTATATTCGAGCATGCTCAAATGGTAATTGCTAAAGGTGGATACGCTGGTCGGCAGTAAGAAAAGTAAAGCCACATAAATAATTATTAGGATTGCGGCTTGGCGCATGGCGAGGTAAGGCAGACTTATGAGACGCGGATTTGACTTATTTAAAGCACTACTCATGTACAGGTGCACCCCGTTAATCAGTTAGTTGACATTATTAAAGCATGACTAACACCAATCGTGAGTAAGATTTCCGACCGTCACTTTAATTTTGTGGATCATGCTAATGTTTAAGTATGGCATCCGCTGCCGCCCCGAGCCGAGCTAACCGACGCCACTGGCTAATTATAGGCCTCTATGTATTGGCGCTGTATGTGGTTATTCCCCAGATCGGCAGCTTTCGATCAAGTTGGGAGCAACTGAGCCATCTCCAAATAGTCTGGGCTATTATGGCGATCGGCCTGACCTGCTATAGCTACCTGGCCGCCGCCGGCACTTACTACTACCTGGCTTTTAAGCCGCTTAAGTACGCCCAGCTGGTCTTAATAGAAGTAGCAGCCATGTTTATTAATCGCTTACTACCGGCGGGAATCGGTGCTCTAAGCACCAATTATTCTTATTTGCGTCGGCGCGGTCACAGCCAGGCCCAATCAGCCACCATGATAGCCGCAAACAATCTGATCGGCATTATGGGCCACTTGCTAGTTATAGTGATTGCTCTAGTTAGTGCTGCAGGGCAGATCAAATTCCATCATTTTTGGCAGAGCTGGTCACTCGAGCACCTAACGATTGTGGCGATTCTGCTTAGTGCAGGCTTAGGCCTTGTTTGGTGGAAGTTTGGCCGCCATCGCCTGCGTCAGGCAGTTCTTAGTCTCCGCCAGCCCCTTATCACTTACAGGAAGCATCCCCTAAAACTGCTAGGAGCACTTTTGACTTCGATTAGTCTAACCGTAGGTAACGTGCTTTGTCTAGCCGCCTGTGCCTACGCTTTAAGTGTGCACCTGCCCTTTGTGGCGGTTCTGTTAATTTTTAGCTTAGGAGTTGGAGCTGGAACCGTCACACCCACGCCCGGCGGCTTAGGCGGCTTTGAAGCCGGCCTGTTTGCCGGATTCGTGGCCTATGGCGTTGCTTCGCCAACCGCCCTGGCGTTAGCCCTGCTCTACCGTTTAATCAGTTACTGGTTACCGCTTGTACTCGGTGCTTTAGCTTTTCTGGTTGCCCAACGCCAGAAACTCTTCTCGGCCTAATTTAACAAGCCGCGAAACTTCATTACGTTTTCGGCAGCAGTATAAACTACATTTGGATACGGTTGAAGCGGCTGACGGCAAAGTAGACGGCTGCGATCAATGTAATCGTCATCACTATTAGGTCTTTGCCTATGCCAAAGTGGGTCTGATTGGCCAACAACTCGCGTAAAGCATCGACCATGTAACTGACGGGGTTGATCGTACTAACGGCTTTAAGCGCCCAAGGTACGTTGTTGAGAGGATACAGCGCGCTAGATAAGAAGAACAGAGGCATGACCAGCAGGTTGTTGATGCCCTGAAAGCCCTGAAAGTCGTCTACCATCGAAGCAATGCCGGCGCCAAAGCAAGTCAGGGCCAGGCTCATAAATACCAACACTAGAAATGCTACCGGTACCAGCGCCCAATTATACGGCCGGAAACCTAGGGCCATCGACACTACAAAAACTAATATGCCTTGCAAAATGGAAATAGTGGCGCCCCCTAGAGCGCTACCCAGCAGAATCTTGACGCGCGATACCGGAGCGACCAGCATTTCAGCCAAAAAACCGAAGCGCTTATCTTGTAAAATGATAATTCCCCAGAAAATGGCCGACAGCAGCACGGTTTGGGTAATGATACCGGGCACTAAGAACTGGAGGTAATTGCCGGCGCCGGCCCGTCGATAAATGGCGCCAATACCGTAGCCTAAGGCCAGCAGTAGCAAAATTGGCTGGCCCAGCGTGCCCAAAATGCGGGAGCCGCTGCGCGTATAGCGACGGACCTGCCTCAGCCAAAGTACATACATGACTTCCATTAGCGCAGCCTCGTGTTCCTAAGAGCCATCTTAAAGTTCAGGCCATTGTTATCGCCGGCCTCGTCTTCGTCGCGCAAGGTGTTGCCGGTCAGTTTAAGGTAGGCTTGTTCGAGGGTCTTGGTTTTAGTTTGCTTGGTTAGCTCCGGAGTGGTGCCGGTGGCCACGATGTTGCCGTGGTCAATGATGGCAATCCGTTCGGCCACTTCTTCGGCTTCGTCCAGGTAATGAGTGGTAAAGAAAATGGTCATGCCCTTTTCTTGGCTCAATTTGCGCACGTAGTTCCACATCAAGTTACGGGTTTGGGTATCGAGGCCTAGAGTAGGTTCATCGAGAAAAAGTATACGAGGCTCGTGCAGTAAGCCGCGGGCGATTTCTAGCCGCCGGCGCATCCCGCCTGAAAAAGTCTTGATCATGGAATCTTTGCGTTTCCATAGCTCGACTAATTTAAGGAGCTCTTCGATACGCTTGGCCCTAATACCTTTAGGAATGCCATACAGAGCGGCGTGCAAATCCATATTTTCGTAGGCCGACAGCTCTTCGTCGAGGCTAGGATCCTGGAAAACAATGCCGAAGGCCTTGCGAGCGGAATCGCGCTCCTTCGTGACGTCATGGCCGGCCAAATAAAGCGAGCCGCTAGTCGGCCGCAGCATGGTGGTCATCATCTTGATGGTAGTGCTCTTGCCGGCGCCATTTGGCCCCAAAAAAGCAAAAATCTCGCCTTTATGCACATCGAAATCAATGCCGTCCACGGCCGTAATTTTGCCAAACTTCTTAGTCAGGCCCTTGGCCTCAATCACCTTCTCTGCCATATATTACCTCTATTATACACCCTAGAACTATACTTTGTATATCGCCAAATTGATGAGCTAGGCGTTGTAGGTGCCGGCGCTGGTGGTGCCGCCGTGGCCGGTCCAGTTGGTGTGGAAGAACTCGCCGCGGGGTTTATCTACTCGTTCGTAGGTGTGCGCGCCAAAGTAATCACGCTGGGCCTGGATTAGATTGGCTGGCAACCTTTCGGAGCGGTAGCCGTCATAAAATGCCAGGGCGCTGCTCATGGCCGGCAGTGGGATGCCGGCGTAGGCGGACGAGGCGACTATGCTTCTCCAGGAAGCTTGGTTCTGATTGATCGCTTTGGCGAAAAAGTCATCTAATAACAGATTTGCCAGATCTGGTTGCTTTTCGTAAGCGGCCTTGATGTCGCCCAGAAAACGGCTGCGGATGATACAACCGCCGCGCCACATCTGGGCGATGCCGCCGTAGTTGAGGCTCCAGCGGTACTCTTCGGAGGCGGCGCGCATCAGCATATAGCCCTGGGCATAGCTGACGATTTTGGCGGCGTACAGCGCTTGCCGGACCATTTCCAGGAAGCCTTCTCGGCTGTCTAATTCTACTTTGGAGCTGCCTGGCAAAATCTTAGAAGCATTGACGCGTTGTTCTTTGAGGGCCGATAGGCTGCGGGCAAAGACGGCCTCGGTGATAAGGCTGACCGGCTGGCCCAGCTCGGCGGCACTTTGCACAGTCCATTTGCCGGTGCCCTTCTGGCCGGCCGCATCGAGGATTTTATCGACTAAGGACTGGCCGTCTGTATCTTTGTAGGCCAAAATCTCTGAGGTAATCTGGATCAGGTAGCTGTCGAGCTCACCCTTGTTCCACTCGGCAAAGACCGCTGCCATCTCATCAGTAGCAATCCCAGCGTAGTCCTTCATCAGTTGGTAGGCTTCGGCGATCAGCTGCATATCGCCGTATTCGATGCCGTTATGAACCATCTTGACGTAATGGCCCGCACCGCCTTCACCAACCCATTCGCAGCAAGGCGTGTCATCGGGCGCCTTGGCGGCAATCGACTGAAAAATGTCTTTAACTTGTGGCCAGGCCGCTTTAGAGCCACCAGGCATAATTGACGGGCCGTGCCTGGCGCCCTCTTCGCCGCCAGAAACGCCGGTACCTATATATAAGAGTCCTTTAGCCTCGACGTACTTTAGCCGTCTCTCGGTGTCAGTGAAGTGCGAGTTGCCGCCGTCGATGATGATGTCGCCTGGCTCTAGCACCGGCAGCAGGTGTTCAATTGTTTGGTCGACGGCTTCGCCGGCCTTGACCATTAGCATGATTCGGCGTGGCCGCTTCAGCCGGCTGGCCATTTCTTGTAGGGAATGGGCTCCTACCACGTTGGTACCGGCAGCCTCTTTATTTATAAAGTCATCAACCTTGCTGACTGTGCGGTTAAAGGCCACTACTTTAAAGCCGTGGTCATTTATATTTAGGATTAGGTTTTGGCCCATTACGGCCAATCCCATCACGGCAATATCGGCGTCACCCTCGTTCATAGCTTTAATTGTAACATCGGCGGCCTGATTTATCGACAG
>DATBED010000024.1:0-2050 GCA_036276195.1 Saccharimonadales bacterium (SeqCode)
CCGCCGACTTTCTCGGAATGGATGGCCCGGATGGATAGACACAACGTCGAAAGGGACCAGCTGCAAAACCGTCTTAAAGAAGCTAAGCGGTCATTTGACTTCGCGCTTAATGACCAGCAGACACATTTTATCTACAACGAGAATTTGAATAAGGCGGTAGACCAGACTAAAGCGCTGATAAATGGTGAATCCGACCCTGAGCGCGAAGCACAGGCCCGCCAGGCGGCTCAGGCTATCTATCAAGAACTATCCTTCGTTTAAGATATACTTTATCAATGGATGGCTTGCACCGGGAGCTTTTTGAGGCGGTTAGAAATTATAAAATGCCGCCGCCGGCTGTTAAGCTTTTAAAACAAAGCCCCCCTTTAATAATTTCAGCCGTAACAGCCGGCGGCAAAACTACCACTGGCAATCGGATTGTCAAAAAATCTGACTATCGCCACGTGGTTACCCATACCACCAGAACTATTAGACCGGGCGAAGCCAACGGGGTAAATTACTGGTTCGTGAACCAGGCAGAGATGCTTGAGCTTATAAAGCAAGGAGTGTTTATAGAGGTCCAGCCAGTCCATGGCGATACCATTTACGGCACAAGCCTGGAGTCTTACCAATCAGTTATTAAAACCGGACACAAACCGCTTTTGATTATGGATGTGCAGGGTATACAAGAAATTATTAGCAATATACCGCAGACCCAGGCTTTTTTTATGCTGCCGCCTAGCTACGAGACATGGATGGATAGACTGCAGGCTCGCGGCAATATGAATCCTCTAGAAAAAGCCCGGCGTTTGCAAAGCGCCAAAAAAGAAATAGAAACTGTCCTAGCCGACTCCCATTTCGTTCTGGTCATCAATTATGATATCGAGCGGACTGCTGACGAAATTCTTCAAGGCCCGTCAATGGCCGACCAGCGGGCTAGCCGGGAAATCGCCCAAAGGCTGGTTGACCGGATAAAAATTTAGGTTGGCACTCTTGACACTAGAGTGCTAGCTTCGATAAACTAGCACTTAGCACATAGGAGTGCGAATATGACACCGCGACAAGAGAAGATTTTACAGGCGATAGTTGAACAATATGCCGAAGTGGCCAGCCCGGTAGGCTCTAGCCTGCTGGCCAAATTATTTGACGTATCCAGCGCTACTATACGGGCCGAAATGGCCGGATTGGAACATCTGGGCTATATCATGCAGCCGCATACCAGCGCCGGCCGCATCCCTACTGACAAGGGCTACCGCTATTACGTCAACAACATAACCGATTCCGAAACCAAAACTGGCGAACGCCGGGCCGAGCGGGCTCTGGAAGCCCGGGTTATCAGCGGCGGCCAGCCGGAGCGCACAATCCGCAACACCGTAGATACGCTAGTAGAGCTGACCCATAACTTAGGCATGGCCACCATCGGCCCCCAGCTTTACATGAGCGGCTTGTCTAATCTGTTCGGACAGCCGGAATTTATGCATCCCGGCCAGGTCCAAGAAGTCGCCAGACTTTTGGACAACCTGGAACCCTGGCTGCAGGAGGCAGCGCCGAATAAGCCCTTAAATGTTTATATCGGTCAAGAAAACCCCATCGGCCGCAGCGCCGGCGCCAGTTTAATTATCAGCCGCTTTCGCAGCCCCTTCAGCGACCGCAGTTACATCGGCGTACTGGGCCCGACCCGCCAAAGTTACCGCGATGTAATGGGCCTGGTCGGCCGGGCCGGCCATGCCCTGGAGGAAACGTTATATGTCTAAAAAGCCAACGATCAAAGAGCTGGAGCAAAAAATCGGTGAACTAACTGAGGCGCTGCAGCGCGAGCGAGCCGACGCTGAGAACCTCCGCCGCCGGACAACCGAAGAAAAAGCCCGCCTCGGCGAGTTTTACAAAGCCATGGTCGTCCAGGAGCTTTTACCGGCCTTGGATAATCTGGAACGAGCTTTCAAACACACTCCCAAGGAGTTAGAGGACCATGATTATGTTAAAGGCATCCAAGGCGTGATGAAGCAGTTCGAACAATGTTTTGCCCAGCTTGGGGTCAAGCGCATCAAGACCGTCGGTGAGGTTTTTGACC
>DATBED010000025.1:0-1518 GCA_036276195.1 Saccharimonadales bacterium (SeqCode)
TCCAGACTCATGCTATCGCCCCGCCGGGGGCGTACATCGAATCCAACAGATGCTGATAACGCACGTCAAAGGCAGGAAGGAACAGTGTCCAGGACGGGAACAGCCACTTCAGATATAAACAACATCGTGCCAAAATGAGGCTCAGTCGCAACTGCAAAGCGCTGCCGATTATTCGGTCCATTTCCACGGCTACTTCGGAATCGTTCTTGATTTTTGCCAGCCGCGCCCGTTGCATTAGCATACCGGTATTATCATCGACTAGGCGCAGCATTCGCAATGCTATTCGGACTCGTCGCCGTTCAAAAGTATCAAATTGACTGGTTGTAAGGTACTGATGCAGTTGGAGTTCCTGGTCGCGGTCAAGGAGAACTCTGAAAATCTCAACGTCAATCTCGGACGGGTCCCGCAGCGCATCCTGCTCGGCGCATGCCGCGAGATGCGCATTGCGCAGAAGCGAATACCCGAGACCCAGGGCCAGTGCAGCTATGGCAACAATTAATAGCGTCGATACCATTGATTAATATAACTGCCTACAACGTTATTCCACTCCGCCAGATTGAACTTTGGCAAGTACTCTATTGGCAACCGGCTGCGGGACGGCAGCAGATAGATGGCCCAAATTATGACCGCCAGAGTGTAGGCTAATCCGTTAAGTAGCGACATCGCGGTGCTGCTCATGAAATGTAAGTGCGGTCCAAACTCGTATGCAACCAAAGCTAACGCCGAATAGACTCCGAATCCGGTCGCAATTCCCACGGATTTGTCGTGCCAGCTTAATCCCAGGCGCGACATCAGGGCGGTTACCATTATCAAGAGGGAAGCCTGCAAAAATCGGACGGAGCGTTCCCCGCGAATGATGAGATCATAAGAAGGTTCGTTTTCTGCGCCTGGTTTGGCCGAGACCAACAGCAACAAAGCGACTACTGCAGTAATGGCGGTTAGAATCCAAACGGAGTTCGTGACAAATCGGGGTGAACGGGCTGGCGGCAGGATATGTCGCAATACTTCAAAGATAATCAGTAAGCCTAATAACACGGCCACGGCTTCGCTGTACCAATAAATCAGAGCGTAACGATTGCCCCTGGTATCGAAAAATAAAAGCGCGGTCTGGGTGAAGACTTCAAGGACAGTGTAAGCAAAGAAAATGGGAAACGTTAACACCAGTCTCTTCGTCGGCATGCTGAGAGCAATGGCGCCCTGCAGGACGAGCGAAAAGACCCACAGCACCTTGACTATAAGATAGGAGAACTCGTGGGCCACACTGGCAGATTACCTTGAAAGTAGCTGGCCCACAAGACTCATTTAGTCTCTGGTCAAAATGCCCAGGAGCTATTGGCCGGGGCAATGACCAGGCGCGCAAATCGGCGGTGGGCTAGGGCCGTCGGCAAATGAGGCGGTTGACATCGCAAAAGTTAACAGGATTGCTGCGATAAGTAAGCGGCCAAATTTTTTCATTTCAGTATCCCCTCGAGTGTGAAGTTGCGTCTTGCTGAGGGAACACTAACTGCAATGTCTTGC
>DATBED010000026.1:0-2002 GCA_036276195.1 Saccharimonadales bacterium (SeqCode)
GATGACTTCCTTGAGCTTGGCCACAGCCCGCCGCGCCGTCCTTTCGGCTTCAGTTTTATGCACCATGATTGATAGGGCATCCACCTTATCGCCGGCCACATAAAAATCCAGCCGCACTAAATCCTCGGGCCGATAGTCGCCCAACTCGTAGTTAAACGAGCCGTAGCCGGAAGTTATGCTTTTGAGCTGATCATAAAAGTCGGTCAATAGATTAGCCAGCGGCGCCTCAAAATCAATAACCGCCAGCTGGGCATCAACATAGCTAATGTGCTTTTGCAAGCCGCGGGCACCAACAACCATCTGCAGCACGCCGCCGACATACTGGTTCGGGCAGACAATCTCGCCCTTTACCCACGGTTCGCTGATTGTCTCCACCAGGCTCAGATCCGGCAGGTCGGCGGCCGATTTAATGTCGATTTCTTCATTGTCAGTCAGTTTGATTTTGTAGTCAGTCGAGGGATTAGTAATAATCAGTTCTAGGTTGTACTCGCGCTCCAAACGTTCGCGCACAATGTCCATATGGAGCAGGCCTAAAAAGCCCAGCCGGAAGCCAAAGCCCAATACCGGGGAATTCTCGGGCGTATACTGCAGGGCCGAATCGCTCAGGCTTAGGCGCTCCACAGCGTCTTTAAGAGCTTGATAATTTTCGTGGCTGTCCGGGAAAAAGCCGGCATAAACAAAGGGCACCACGTCTTTATAGCCGGCTAGCGGTTCGGCTTTTTCGCTCGCGGCAGCCACAGTGTCGCCGACCCGGCCGGACCGAGTGGTTTTTAAGTTCGTGACAATGTAGCCGATCTCGCCAGCCTTTAGATTGCCGGCCGGCTCCATATTAGGATTGAGCGATCCGACTTCCAAAGCTACACCTTCGGCTTTAGTGCCTAGCATTCTGATGTTGAAGTTTTTGTCGATCTGCCCATCGAACTGGCGCACATATAAAATAACGCCGCGGTAGTCATCGTAGTAGGAGTCAAAAATTAAGGCTCTGGCCGGTCCGTCGGCCTGGCCGGACGGCGCCGGCACATACTTGGTTATCCTTTCCAGGAGTTCTTCGACCCCCTGCCCGGTTTTGGCGCTGAGCAGCAAAATATCTTCTTTGGCACAGCCGAGCAGATTGATAACTTCAGCACTCACCCGCTCTACGTCAGCGGCCGGCAGGTCGATTTTATTAAGCACCGGAATAATTTTGAGGTCGGCGGACAGTGCCAAGTAGACATTCGCCAACGTTTGGGCTTGGATGCCCTGGCTGGCGTCGACCACCAAAATAGCTCCTTCCACGGCCGCCAGGCTGCGGCTGACTTCGTAGCTGAAATCGACGTGGCCCGGGGTATCAATCAGGTTGAGCTCATAGCCCTTATATTTCATGCGTACCGGCGCCAGTTTGATAGTTATACCGCGCTCGCGCTCTAGGTCCATCTTATCCAGAAGCTGGTCCTGCATTTGCCGTTTTTCAACCGTGCCGGTTAATTCCAGCAAACGATCGGCTAACGTGCTCTTACCGTGATCGATATGCGCGATAATACAAAAATTCCTGATGTGTCCCTGATCCATTCAACCTAGTATATAGCTTCACTCCGGGTTAGCCTTAGTCTTTAGAAGATTGGCTAACTCGGGTTCGGCATATAATTCTCCTTAATCAGTCGAATTATAACAGAGGTAGTTATTGGATTCGAACCGGCTTAAGTACTAACCGACGTAGTTTAGCGATAACCGGCCGTACTTCTTCCAACCCGAATAGGGATGACAGCCAAATATGCAGCACCAATGTCGGAATGATAATCGCCAGCAGCTTAGCCGAAAGTTTAATAAAACCACGGTCGGTAGCGCCTAAAGGAATGAGCGTCACCATGATGTAGGTCACTAAAATGGTAAAGCCGGTAACAGATAAAATCCTGGTGACGCCGCTCCAAAATTCGGCATCGAACAGTTTTTTATCGCGCCACAGCATAATTGTCACCAAAATAATGACTTCTACAGCGGCCACTACGGATTGGGCGATAGCCAG
>DATBED010000027.1:0-3068 GCA_036276195.1 Saccharimonadales bacterium (SeqCode)
TACGTCGAACTGGCCTTGGGCATTTTTAGCGATCGCGTCTTGCACTACCTCGGCCGTTCCAACCGGCACGGTACTTTTATTGATCACCACACAATAATTAGGTGGCAAAAGACTGCCAAGTTGCTTAGCTACTGCTAGCACGGCCGATAAATCGGCTGAACCGTCATCTTGCGGTGGTGTCGGCAACGCCAAAAAGATAGCCTCGGCTTCGGCAATGCCTTCACCCAAACTGGTAGTGAATGACAAACGACCTTCAGACATGCCTTTATTCATAAGTTCTTCAAGACCTGGCTCAAAAATCGGCACCTCACCGCGGCGCATAGCCTCGACCTTCTCGGCATTGTTATCGACGCAAGTAACGTGATGCCCAGCTTCAGCCAAACAACAGCCCGTCACTAGTCCAACATAGCCAGTCCCAATAACCGCAATCTTCATGCGCCCATTATACACGCCCCCCACCTTAAAAACTCCTGTATAGCACTGCTCGAATTACATCTCTTTGGCGAAACGGAAACATTATGTTGTATAATTGTGGTTTATGAGTGAAGTAGAGCGGCTCAAGACTGCACCCTGGACTAACACCTCTGCCGATTATTTGGTCAAGCACGTATTTGGCCATAAAAATATGAGCGTAGCGGATTTCGCCCAGACTTTTCCAAGAAATGCACGTATTATTGATGTAGCCGCCGGCACCTGTGACTTTGGCGTGGTGATGGCCTCCCTAAGAGACGATATCTTTTGGACTTATCTCGACGTCAAAGATTATGATTCAGATGAAGCTGAGTCGTTGCGCACAAATATTCCGAATGAAAACGTTAAATTTATAACAGCCGATATATTCGACCCGGAAACAACCAGACAAATCGGACGCTATGACCGAGGTTATACGCATGCTTACCTTAAACACTTACTTAAAGGCAATGAGTCTGATCGCCAGCAAGCCAGACGGGCCGCTGACTTTATGCTTAACACCTTAAGAGATAATGGTGTTTTTGGCTTTGACGCTTCTAGGCATCCGGCTTTGAGCCGAGCCGGACTTAGGCCAAAGGCGATTTATCTAGGCAAGTATGCTTCAGATATCGGCATTGAAGACATGCTAGATTCAGCAAGCCTCCCACCAAGCCTAGTTCGATGGCATAACGCTATGAACACTACCGGTATCAGCGTAATGTCTGCCAAACGCTTCAACCCCGCAACTAGAGGCTTATTCTTGTTTGAGCATCAAGACGGATTACCAACAAAAGACCCCGTTTCATTGTTTAGTTCTCGTGGCGCCCATCTTCTAGGCAAGCTAGGTGCAGCCTACCTGCATGGAGATGCTGCAAAATAGTTTATGGAAATGGTACCCGCGGACGGATTCGAACCGCCGACCCTCTGTTCCGAAGACAGATGCTCTAATCCACTGAGCTACGCGGGCTGGTTAGCGTATACTAGTTTAACAGATAAGACAAGGTGAAGACAGTGCAGCAGCTGACCAGTTTTGCGCAAGTGAACGAGTATTTGCGGCAATTCCACGACCAAGCCCAGACCGAGTACAAGCTCGATAATATGCTGCGGCTGATGGATTGGTTGGGTAATCCGCAAGAGAAGTTTAAAGCCGTGCATATTGCCGGGACCTCTGGCAAAACCTCAACGGCTTATTATGTATCGGCGCTATTAACCGCTACGGGGCGCAAAACTGGGCTGACTGTTTCGCCACACGTAGATGAAATGAACGAGCGGGTGCAGATTAATAGCCAGCCTTTAAGTGAGCCGGTGTTTTGCCAAGCCATGACCGAGTTTTTGGAGGTGATTGAAGCTGCGCCCGTCAAGCCGTCTTGGTTCGAGCTGATGGTGGCTTTTGCCTATTGGTATTTTGCCCGCGAACAGGTAGATTATGTTGTGGTGGAAGTTGGCTTGGGCGGCCTGAAGGATGGCACTAATGTGATTTCTCGAGCCGACAAAGTTTGTATCATTACCGATATAGGTTTTGACCATGTCAACGTTTTGGGTCACACGTTGGCCGAAATTGCCGAGCAGAAAGCCGGCATAATCCACAAGGGCAACCCGGCTTTTACTTACCGGCAGACTCCGGAAATAATGGCCGAACTAGCTAAGCGGCCAAGCGAGCTTCACGTGGTGGAAGAGAGGGCAAATCCAGAGAAGGACGTGCCGGATTATCAATTTCGCAATGGCTGGCTGGCTTACAACGTTTACTGTTTTCTGCAAGAGCGTGACAGGTTACCTAAATTAACCGACGAGGCTCTGGGCCAAATCCGCTACCTATCTATTCCTGGACGCATGGATGCCATAAAGGTAGGGGAGAAAACGGTTGTCTTTGATGGCGCACATAACACTCAAAAAATGGAGGCCTTTGTGGCTAGTTTTAGCAAACTTTACCCGGGCGTCAAACCGGCCGTGCTGCTGGCTATGCGAACCGGCAAAGAGTATACGGCTGTGGCGCCAATCTTATCTAAACTGGCCAGCCGAATTATCGTTACCACCTTTGAAACTACCCAGGATCTGCCAGTCCATTCGCTACCTCCTGAGGAACTAGCCTCTGCTTTTCAAGATCAACTACCCGTAGACATTATTACCGATCAAAAGGCTGCTTTCAAAGCCCTACTAGCCGCGCCGGAAAAGGTTTTAGTGGTCACCGGCTCGCTTTACTTGCTCGGGCAGATCCGAAATAATGAGCACTTAGCATGATCCGTTTAATCTCTGCGATTGACCATAAACGAGGCCTGGCCAAGCATGGCTACATGCCTTGGTACATTCCCCAAGACGAACAATACTTTACCGACCAGACTAAGAGTTTTGGGAGCAATGTGCTGTCTGGTGGCGTAACGTTTAGAGATACTTACCATGGCCGGCCTCTGGTAGATCGCCAAAACTTTATTTTAACTCGTGATCTAACACCGATTCCGGGAGCGACTGCAGTTAATGACCTGACGAAATTTCTGGAAGAATTTAAAGATAAAGACCTATGGGTGGCCGGCGGCGCGACAGTATTCAAGCAAGTTATAGGTCTGGATTACGATATAGAGCTTTACTTGACATTAATTGATGCCGATTTTAGATGCGACCAG
>DATBED010000028.1:0-26337 GCA_036276195.1 Saccharimonadales bacterium (SeqCode)
CTACTAAACTTTCACCGCTTTTAAGTTTTTCACAAAATTCTGTGAAACGGTTTATTCCTAAGGTGTTGGTTTTGGGGGATTCACAAAATTTCGTTAAAAAGTTGAAGGTGCCAATTTCTTAGAAAGGGCGAGCTAATTTGAGGAGGGTTGGCGATGCAAGAAAAAGTTGACCCACGATTGGAAGTTACGTTGGTAAACCGGCTGCTTCACGGCGGCAGTCGAAGGATTATCCAACTCTGGCAAATCCACCGTGTAAGCCTGGGCCACACTGGCCGGCACCACGACCTCCTTCTCGCCGGGAGCGGCCATACCGAAGTTTTGCCGGTCTGACAGCTCCAGGTACTGATTGCTGTTAAAATATTGGTTCTGTAGCGCCAGGTTGTCGTTCTGCAGTTTTTGAAGTTCGTTCTGCTGGTTGAGCGCTGTGATCTGCTTCTGCAAACCGTAGTTACTTTGGATCGTTTTTACACCGCTCCAGCTTATTAGCAACACAATCACCACAAACAACAGCTGTCCAACGAAGCGTATGTCGCTTAAGCGCTGCAGAAAGCCTAAAAACTGACCATTGTAATTATGTAATCGACTTTTTATTTTCATAACGAGCTATTAGCATTATATTACTTTCGGCCAAATCTGGTATACTCTGATCTGTTAGTGAGTAACATTTCGGGGGTGTAGCTCAGTGGTTAGAGCAGTCGGCTCATAACCGATTGGTCCCTGGTTCAAATCCAGGCACCCCCACCAGCTTGGAATGATGTCATTTCAACTAGTGAAGCATATGGCTCTTTCAAGGAGTAATTTGTCATTTTTTGACCGTCAAAACTGAGTTTCAAAAACAAATTGCTAACTATAATGTCTTTTTGAAACACGTCGGCCGCTTTTAGCTTTTCAGCCATCTCTGCAATCGTCGCTTTGAACTGTTCCTTATCAATCGCAGGAAGGCTGCTCCGTTTGATACTACGCTCATGCTGTTTGATTATCGGCTCTAGCTTTTGCATCTGCTGTGACGCTTCAGCAATTTGCTCACTGACCGTTTGCTTGGCTCTATCATCTTGCAAAATGGACAGGCTAGGCGAGAGTTCGATAATACGTCTTTCGTAGCCAGCTTGGGTAGTCTTGGCTCTGCTCAACTCACTACGCAGTTTCGTCATGGCGGTCTTACTATAAGCCTTGAGCTCCTTCAGGTATTCATCGTAGGCTTCTGGTGGTAGTTTAGCCAACTTATCTTCTATGACTCTGTTAATTTCACCGAATACAAGCTTACCTCTAATGCTTTTCTCGCCTACTTTTCGGGTACACTTGGGGTTCAGGCATCTGTAATTAAGCCGTGCCACTTTGTCTCTGCCTGTTGACCGACCCACCTGCATTGGTCTTTCGTACTTGCAAACGTCGCAGAACACCATGTAGCGAAGCGGTAGGAATGGCTTACGACCTTTACTGGTGCGACGCTGGCCTCTGCTGAGCTCCTGAACCTTAAAATAGGTCTCACGGTCTATCATGGGCTCAAATGGTACAGGCGCTTCGACCAAGTCAACAGTTTGTCCAGCCTGATTAAGCTCACCATAGTAAAACGTATCCTTGAACATATTACTCAGTACGCTATCGGTCATTACAAACGTCACATGACCGCCTCTTTTGGCAATGAACTTCTGATAACCCTGAGCGTTAATGTAATCGCAGACAAACTGTTGGCTTTTACCACTGGCTCGTAGCTGCCAAGCCTTTTGCATAACTACGAAATTGTCACCGTCCTTGCGATAAATACCTTCCTTGTCACGTATATAGCCGTGCTTTGGCGTACCACCCGATTTATAGTCCTTCAGATTGCCTTTGACCCCACGACTAACCTTAGTGGATAGATCATCCGAGTAATGTTTGCTAAATACAAACAGCATACCAAGTAGCAGCTTGCCATTAGCATCATTACTAAACTGATGGCTGTGAAATCGGATGTCCTTGAGCTGACCTGTATCCAGCATGTGAATCAATCTGCCGGCCTCTACCATATTCCTAGCCAGTCGGTCAGGATGCCACGTCAAAATGGCATCAAACTCTTTCGCCTTGATACGTTTCAGCATATCAGTAAACTTTGGACGGTTTCGGGGAGTTTTAGCTGACTTTTCCTCACGGATAACTTCAACTACATTCAGTCCTAAGCGTTGAGCCAGCTCCTCACAGTCGTTTACTTGATCAGGTATAGACCGTACCTGTTCCTCATCCTGGCGTGACTTCCTAGCATACAGGATGTACCGCAGCGTAGTTAGGTCAAGTGTTTCATCATTGGGCGTATCGGCCATATTCTTATTTTACCTGTGAGCAGTATTTTTTGCCCGATTGTTAAGGTGCATTATCCAACTACAATACAATCCGACCACCATTATTATCGGAAATGGAGACGGCGTTTTCTTTGGCTAGTGGAGCGTCTGTATCTATTTTTTGGAGCTGGTCAATCAATTCTACCAAAGCACCATTGTTAGAGTTGTCAGAACGCAAAAAATGAGGCTGTTGAATAGCCCCTTCGGAAACCTCTGAACTAGTGGTGGCTTTCTCCTTGTCCATTGTTTCCGAACGTCGGACTCAGGATATAGGCCAAATACTAGATTTGTGTAAGCATTATAGCAAAAATTGCCTGATTTTTCAACGCTTACGTTTATTCGTGTAATGAGTATTATGAGAATAAATGACTATATTTTGAGGTCGCTAAAGGCATTTCGGTACTGCTCAACGTCTCTTAGCATTAACCGGTTGTCGTCATATATTCTGAGAGTTTCGAGGCTTCTATGCCTAGTAAATCGGGCAACCACCGATAACTCTCCAGGCATGGCTTGTATAAGTCTTGAGGCGTGGAAATGACGGCAGCCATGAACGGTGCGCTCAATACCCAATTCCTCGAATACCCCTTTAACAATACCTTGCAAGCCTCTGGTGGTCAGCTTCACGGCCTGACTTTGCCTCCGTTTGCTAATGAACAGGTAGTCGCCTTGCTGTAAATTGAGGCTTCGGCAATAGCGTCTTAATGCTCTAGTAGTGTTCGGGTGCAAATATATTCGCTCATAGTCATCACGACCCTTGCCGAGTATAAACATCGTTCCTTCTTTCATATCGATGTCCTGAAGCTTTATATTGCAGATTTCGGCTTGGCGCATACCCTGGAGTAGGAGGCAGCAGAGCAAAGCTCGTTCACGTAGCTTTTCAGGGTGCTGACGCATCCACTCGCAGAGTAGTAACACCTCATCATCAGTTAGGCCATTGATCTTATGTTGTCGGTCTTGCTTAAAGCTGCGCACATTTGACGTTACATCACGGTCTACAAGGCCGAGGCGGTAGCACTCTTTCATAAACACCCTGGCTGTTGCTAAATATTTGTTACGAGTAGCCACACTGTAATCCTCACGAGCTTTCAGAGTTCGTTTATATTCCAGCAACACGTTAAGCGATAATCCTTCGGCTTGCACGAACGCTAAGAATGGCTTGATTCGACTCTTGTACTCATCCCTGGTGTTCTGGCTGACATCCAACGTATCAATAATATCGTCTACGTTGTGTTTAGGCATCGACACTAAGTCAGTGGTCATCACTTCTTCTCGCCTTGTTTGGCTATGAGCCACCGACTGATGTTGTCTGTTTCCTCCTTCATCACCTCAGTTATATGCTCATATACCGGCCACATTGCTTCCGGTACGTTATCAGCCCATAACCAGCTTACCGGCTGGTCTTTGCCAACCTTAGTTTCCCATACATTTATCTTGTAATTGACGCTCGATCTAGTACACCACATGATCTGTTCCAGCAGATTATGGTCGCTTACATCACCGCCCAGCCAATCTCGTTTATTAAACGGTATTTCTTTTCTCAATAGGGCTTTTACCCAATCTATCTTCAGTAGCGTGTACAGTATGCCGGAGCAGTGAAAATCAACACTTTCTAGCATAATATCGTCTACGGTGGCGTAGGGAACGTCGTTCCAGTTTATGACTTGGCCTGTAAAATACGATTCCAGCTTTTTGGCTGTCCAACTGCCTTCACTAAACCGTTTATTCCAAACCCTAGCCATCTGATTCAACATTGGTACGTCCCACCTTGAGCCACCGGCTCTAGCCCTGTAGAGCAGGGCGTTTACCAGATCATTCTGTTTATTGCCTTGAACTGGTTGCATTGCGTAATCTTTGCCTTCATCGTCCGGATTATTTACGTCCAGATCACGCCATTCACATCTGGCTACGTCTGCGATAATTGAAAGAGCTACTGTCTTTTCTTCCTCAGTCAGTGGCACACTGCCTTTTGAGCTGACCTTAGCCAGCATGGCTGCGTACTTATCGTAATCCGGTGGCAGAATGCAGTCCTCTATGGGGATTATCATGAGCCTCCGTAAGGCGTCTACTTCGTTTAATTGAATAAGGCTCTTGGCTGCTCTCACCGCCTTGTCTACATCGCCTCTCCGGACTGACTTCTGGATTGCTGACTTTAGCAGGCTAGGCGAAAATGGCACTTGAGCCTTTTCATCATCTGTTGTATTCACGGTTACCTCCTTGATTAGTGATGATATAAGTTATTGTAACTTTGACCACACTAACGTCAAGGGGTAAAATCGTATTTTTACCTCTGTTAAATGATAGCGACTAAGCTATGTTATTTAAGTTGTTTTATCTTCATAGCTTTGCCACACTCGCTCAAAGCCTTCAGACGAAATAACTGGCGGATAGAACATTTTTAATTCTGTCATCGTTGCGTCATGCAATGCTGTATTATCAGAGGCTACGCAGTCTTCTAGAACAACAACGTGTAGGCTTGGCTCATTATCATATAAGTCTTGTACGGTACGTGCCACACACCGTTGTGTCTTTAACCCGACAACAACTAAGGTTTTCAGTGCCTGTTCGGCTATGACCTTCGGTAGCTCAGTGCCTACATAAGCCGAAATACGTTCCTTCTCAATAACTATGTCGCCATCACGAGCAGGGGTATAGAGTTCTGACCCCCATGTCCCTTTGAGACAGGCCACTTCACCTTCACGGTCATTACCTTCGAACCACAAAAATCGGTCACGGCCGGCTTCCGTACGAAGTTCGGGGTCTTCGTATGTCCTAGTACGAATAACTGGCCGACCTTTGGCGTAAAACAAATTGGTGACAGCCTCAATTTTTGGCAAAGTGGCTTGCATTGCATTGATGTCCTGATGCCACATAGCCGAGGACTTACCTTCAGGAGAAAGGAAGTCGTTTTGCAAATCAACTACCAGTAGAGCCGTATGTGTTGGGTTAAGAATCTCGTGCAATCGCTGTTCCTGTAATGGCTCTAGGTTCGGTGCTGCTGCTTCGTTTGATGTCGTCATGTTGATATTGTCCTACAGTTGGTTCAGTCCACGCAAGTAAAGCGTCAGTGCCATGTCGAGTCGTACTTTTCGTAGCCAGTCTGTGTATTCCCTCAAATTGTCTGGACTTTTACCGACTGGCACTTGCATATATTGACCGTGTGCTTCTTTTTCAACTTTACCTCGCTCACTGTCATTATATTCAGGATGCAACATTGGATTGACTAACCTGGCAAAGATTGGGCTTCGCTCAATTATTGCTTCAGCAAAACGCAAAATTGTCAGACTACGCTCTAATTCAACTTGCTTGATATGAACTCCTTCTGCTTCACTCCAGCGAGAAGCAGGAACGCTTACCGTAATTTGGCGACGTTCATCATTCCATCGTTTTTCATCTGCTATATCAACAGTCATGAATGATACCGCATTACTGCCAAGCCAGTGAAATAAATCGGGGTGTGTACGACGAAGTAACTCAGGAATACTTTCGCCCAAATGCTCAGGAGCATCTAAAAATCGTTTGACATTCCGATAGTGGTTAATGACATCATCGCCCGATACCACCAATGGATATAAGCCAACTTCACGAGATGAAGCGGCCATTAGCTCGGCATCGTCTCTATCTGAAATGATTAGGTGCATATCGGGGTTGGTAAACTCGCCGAATGACTGAACAGTACCGAGATAATGGCGTTGCTGTTGCTGGCGTACTTTATTTCGGAAGGCTTCTCGTTCTTCACTCCGCCGTGCTACAAAATCCATAACCGTTTCACTTTCGGGAATTGCGCTTTGACCGAGCATAGCGAGTAAATCAGCCGTTTCAATGTTTGGCGGCACAGTCTGCAATGGATCATCGTTATCCAATTTCATTTCTGTATATGACGGCGCAAAACCGTATGGATTATCACCGACCGACACATTGATAAAACCTGTCGAAGTGGCGAACGGATTAACCACGCTAACGCCATATCTTGGCTTACCGCTTTCATCAAGCTCAACTACCTCAGCGAACAGACCAGACTTGGCAAGGTCTTCATCACGACGGAGAGCATAATTTATAAGTAAACGACTCTCTGGATTAAAAATATAAACTGGTCGTTCAGGAGATTTATCGCCTCGTGCCTCAAGCATTGCCACGTTAGCCAGGTGATCACCAATCATTCTGTCCATGCTTCGCTCAGGAGAGCCTATAGCAGCTTCAATAAGGCCACTGGCACGATATGGCTCAACAGCAGCTTCAGCTTCCGAAGTTGGGACTAACTCTTTACCTGGTGTGTCAGGCATAAAAAACGCAGCTCCTTTATCGTATATTATACAATTCTTTAGGTTCTAAAGCAACTTTAACGGATAGAGTTCGTAGCTAGTTTGCTGTTATCGCCCCATATCTTCATCTGAACTTCGTTTTTACGCTCAGAGGTATATATTTATAATTCAATCTGAAAAATTCGTTAGCAGCCTCGTATGCACGTAGCTAGACAGGCTTATCAAGTGCCAGAGCTATCTCTGCCTCCATTTTCATGTGTTGCATCCGAATATCGCTTACCATCTCCATTGTCTGTAATTTGCTCTCATCGTATAGCTTGTTGTACTGTACGCCAAACCGTGTCAGGGAGTCGCCGTGCCATAGCCGACGCTTCTGCAAGCGTTGCAGCTTTCTATGGGTCATATCCGACCTGCTCGACACATCTTTGCGATACTGACTAGGGTATTTCAGGTCATGGCATTGTCGGCACTTAATGAGCTTGCCATAAATGTACAGCTTGGTCGTACGCCGATTACAGCAAGGGGCTTGAAACCAGATACGCCAACCGTACCGAACTCTTGATCTACAAAGCTGAACATCGACATAATTAGTGTACGGAGGCGGTAAG
The DNA here is from genome assembly GCA_036276195.1 of Saccharimonadales bacterium (SeqCode). Classification (GTDB taxonomy): domain Bacteria; phylum Patescibacteriota; class Saccharimonadia; order Saccharimonadales; family UBA4665; genus DATBED01. Next base: position 7,183 of record DATBED010000028.1, read on the forward strand.
TACGTGTGCAGTATGCCGTTGTTACGCACTTGGTCGTATTTTAGACACTCAAACAGATCAATCTCTGTTGCATCGGTTATCAGTATTGGGCTTAAACCTTTCATGAGTCACCACCTTCCATTGCTCAAGTTAACACCTTATCTGAACGCTTAACTCTAAATCATATGGACTTTTGCAAAAATCTAAATCTTTTGGGCTTTGGCTAGGGAAACGCTAGCTTTTTGCAACTCAGTTGTATGAAAGTTGGCTGAATGTAAAACCTGGTCTTCTGGCATACAACCGTACTCGCATACCTTAATTATATCTGTTAATTAACCAGATGTCAGTAATTTTATTTTGCTAGTCTACTTCTCGCTCTCGGCGTTGGTTGTTCTTATAGGGTGCTTGCAAACCAGTCACTAGCTATGCGATTGCACTCATCTTTCCAAGCTGTTCCACTTAAATTATGAGGTGCGCCTTGTAAAACTATGAGTTCTTTGCGACCTGCTTTATCCGCAATACCAATGTAATCGTTAGTAACACTTGCAGGAATGATGGTGTCATTCTCGGACGCAATAACTAGTAGGTTGCCTGTGTAGACTGCGACGGCTTTGCCAGCCGGTGTTTTTAGAAGGTCGTTTACTTCGTGGAATTGGCTGCCCTCATTTGTCATTGTGTCGGCCATGCTGAGCTGTAACATTTCAGGCGTATAGACTGCTGGAGCACGTAGTACCAAACTTTTCACATTGCGTTTTTCAGTGGTTATCAAGGCTAAGATCGCTCCAACGCTTGAGCCAAGCAGACCAATCCTACTTGCATCAATTGCTTGGTGACTTGTAAGAAAATCGTAAGCGGCCAAGCCATCATTGATAGCCTCTGCCACGGTACAAGTTGCAAAACCACCTTCACTGTCTCCGTGACCACGCATTGACACTGCAAGACCGGCAATCCCTTGAGCAGCAAGGCTTTCTGCAAGTGGAGCATAGCTATTTTCAGAACTTGTCATGCCGTGAAAAAGCACTACTCCGGCTACTGGCTCAACCACCTCAGGTAAGGCCAGTGTACCGCTTAGTTTGAGTTCGCCACTCTGAAAGACTACTTTTTGCATTATCATATTATAAACTTTTTCTACACTTAGTACAATAACAACAGCATGTTTGTGTCAATCTCGCTATTGTCAGTTTAAACAAGTTTCAAACGATTTAATCTTATACTTCTAGCTTACTAAAGTACATACGCAGCTTCTTGAGGCGACTGCACCCTTAGCCGCTCAAGGCTTTCCTGTGTACTATTCCAGCCATCGGCAATATCAGCTAGAATATCTTCCAGTGGACGTGTTTCAAATAAGCTGAGGACGTCTCCACCACACTGCTTATGTTTACAACTATTTAGGTACAGTCATAGTTGTCGAAAGCTGATGCTACCATGTCTTCGTAGGCACGTGAGTTAGGGTCTTTACTGATGGCGTTGTATTGGTCTAATGTGTAATGTTGCTGGATGAAATTGATATTACACGTGCAGCTTGGTGCCTTATTCCCCAGGGAAACACAATTATTAACAAAGGCTGTTTGAACATAATCAGGGTAGGCAGGCAGGACCTTAGGAGTCTGAGCAGTAACAGGTACTGATTGAGATGATTGACTAGTATTTGGCGGGGTATTCTTAACGCTTTTAGCATTTTGGCTTTGTGTTTTTACCTTACTATCCGTTTTATTCCCAGCAAATAATACGTAAGCGCCTGCCCCGCCAAGCAGTATTACTATCACAATACAGGCAATAATAAGACCAAGTTTTTTACCATTATGTTTGGGCGGCTCGGAATATGACGGATCAGTATAGCTTTGTACAACCTGGCTAGTACTTATAGGCGAGGCTTGAGTAGGTACTGGAGAATTATTGGCACTCAAACTTTCTTGTGCCGAAATTGGTTCCCTATTCGAGTCTTTATTATCCATGGTGTTCATGCTTTCGTTTTATATATTTATTTTTAGTGCCTGTAGCCTATTGTAATACATCAAGTGTAAGCTGTTCGTGGACTTGATTCCAGAAAGTTCCATGCAAGTCCACCAATAATTTTGACTCCTGTAATTTTTGTAACTGTTCGTTGTCAGTCTAGAGTCCTAAGAAGTTAATTGGTTCAAATCCAGTCAATCTTAACCACGACGTGATAATAAAGAGAATCGGCGGGCTAGGGCTTTTGCAGACCTGGAATTATTCTGTTTGATCTCGGACTTCTTCTCGGTCTTCTTTGTATATTTATTAATAATATGTTATAAATTAACAATGCTAGGTTTTACTCATCCTGAACAAGCTCAAAGGGCTCAAGCTTTCGATGCTCTAATAGAAACAACGTCGACTGTGCTGCAAGATACTACAGTTGCAGATAAATTAGCTGTTTTGAACACCGATCTACTTTCAATGATTCAAAATGCTGTACTCCCGAATATTAAGAATGGATCTATCAGGCTACCTCGTGCTGCGCGTAACACAGATAACATAGCATTGCTGCCAGTCACTACTGATGAAGCTAGAGAAAACCTTGTGTTGTCGGCTGAGTTAGCTACACCTACACCTCGCAGGAAAGAAATCATATTAGAACAAGCAGGGCACTTGAACTGTAATGGTGTTGATCCGTCCATAATGGCGGAAGAATTTATTAAGGAAATGATAAGAGATCGCACAGGGGCGCCCGTTGACACTGACTTAGACCCCACTGCTGGTCGTTACGCACATTACAATTGGGGTACAATCACAGCAATACACCCTGATGGTAAAAAGTTGTTTTACATTGCGCGGCCGTTAATTCTCATAGACCGAGCACTACTTGATAGACCTAAAGGCCAGCAGGCAGCTACTGTAGTCCATGAATCAGTTCACGCTGATGACTATAATAGTGTTGAGATTATAGATATAGGGCCGCACACCAGAGATGCTTTTGATAGCTACTCTGAGCTTCGGGCTTATCATGCAGCATTTGTTATTAATAAAGCTACCGGGATTAATATGGATAAGAACAATATGACAGCTGGCGTTGAAAGAGTACGTCAGCTATATGGAGTAGACTTAGCTGCTTTGCTACCAGAAACTATTCCAAAGCCTGTCATTAATATGCTAAGAAAGTACGGCGCAATTTAGATAATTTAAACACTAGCTATCGAACCGTAGATGTGCAGGTCTGAAACCATTTAATAGTTTTCTCTTTTATTTTGCACTTAATGGTGAGGTTCTATGAATGACTGGTAGCTACTAACTGTAGAGCAATTCCTGGTGTAGAGAACTCCTTATGCCAAACAGTAAGTTGTTCACGAACTCGATTCCAAAAATATCCAGGTAAATCCACCATATTCCAGAACTTGGCTTTAAACTAACAAGGAGTAGCCAATGCTACTCCTTGGGTTGGGCTTGCTTGCGACCCATGGGACATATGTCCTCAAGTCCAACCGTTACTGTTTATTATATCATAAGATTTAATCTATTTTATAAAATTGCCAGATTTAATTTTTATTTAACATCTTTTTAGTATGATTGTTTCACCTGGTGGCTTGGCAACCCTAACGGGGGTGCAGACTGGTGTCGCGGTTTCGGTTTGCGACCCAGACCGGCCGGGTTCGATTCCCGGTGCCTCCACCAGGCAATAAGTGTGAGAATTATCAAAGGTGAAAAGCTTGACCGTTAGCGTTATACTAAAAGTGCAGAACAAATCAAACATTAACAAACAGCAAATGTATTACTTAACTTTGGGAGGAGAAAGGTAAAACAAATATGGCCATTGCAGAGAAAGCACCTGGCACGGCAGCTAATATCATTGCGCAGGAGGCCAGTATTATTCGATTGCTCGCGCAGCTGTCTCCGACCGGTGCTGACCCAGACGATATTGTCAGTGCCGTTAATCAACCCTCATGTGAGCCTCTCGGCCTCGCACCTCTGCTGGCGTTATGGGACGATGTTAACGGCCTTCGGGATGTACCAAAGTCTGAGCTACAAGATCCAGGCAAATGGTTTTCGATTTATCCGATTAATGACGGACCGGAATTCTCTGGTGATACTAAATACTTTGGGGTTGGTCTGGCAGATGTTGATTTTTACCATATGACTTATAGAAGAAAGCCTTTGGGTTTTCTCGCCGTGCATAGTGCTACTGAAGACAGGCCGGCTGTAATAGAGTTTGATGTCAAACACAGGTCAATTGACGACCCTGGGTTCATCGCAGATGCTATAAGCAAAATCTCCGACGGCCCCGAGGAAAAGGCCGCGCTTGTAGTGGTGACTCATTCAGTGAGACTTCGGCTGATTGAAGGCGGCAAGGTTAGTAAGGCTGTGGATCCTGATTTATTAATACCCAACCCTCAATTGAAAAAAGTCTCCTAAATAGCTAAAGATTACTTAGCAGGTCTTTGATGCTGGTGGATTGCATGAGGTGGTCGCGCAGGTCGCGGGCGCCGTCGAAACCGTTTATGTAGATTTTGCAGAACTTGTTGAGGGTTTGGGTGGGTGGCCCGTCGCCATGCCAGGTTTCGGCAAACAGCTGGACGTGTTTTTTATAGAGGTCGATGCGTTGCTGGCGGGTGTACGATTCCCAAGGGCTCCTTTTGGCCAAGGCGAAGGGGTCGTGAAAGATGCCCCGGCCAATCATGATGCCATCCAGATCGTGTTGGCGGGCTAGTTCGAGGCCGTGTTGGCGGTTCATAACGTCACCGTTGCCGACTATAAGCGTTCCTGGAGCCAGGCGATCGCGCAGCTCGCGGGCTTGGCCGATTTGATCCCAATGCGCCGGCACCTTGCTCATTTCACGGCGGGTACGGCCATGGACTGTCAGCGCGGCTAGTTCGTGTCCCAATAAGAATTCAATCCAGGTCAGGTCAACTTGGTTAAAGCCCAGGCGGGTTTTGACACTTAAAGGCAGGCGGTCGTCTAGACCTTGCTTGGTGGCTTCTATAATATCGTGGGCCAGCGGCCGATCGTTGATCAGCGCTACGCAAGTGCCGTTTTTGACGGCCGATTTTTCGGGGCAGCCCATGTTTAGATCAACGCCGGCAAAGTTGACGCCCTGGGGCAGGCCAAGCTCGCGTGCGAAGGTGCCGTCGGCCAGTTGTTGGGCAGTCTTATAAAAATTGTCGGGCTCCTTACCCCAAATTTGAGCTATAAGAGGCTGCTCCGCCTCTGTAAAACGCAGCTTCCGCAGCAGTTTGGGCCGGCCTGGGCTTTGCAGCCCATCCACATTGACGAACTCCGTAAAATAAAGGTCCGGCGCCGCACATTCACCTACCACCCGCCGAAAAACCGTGTCGGTCACATCATCCATCGGCGCCAACACGAAAAACGGCCGTGGTAGATCCTGCCAAATATTCATTGCTTTATTATATAGAACTACTTCGCGTAGGGTGGAAGGTCTATGGTTCCTGGAATTGGGTTATTCCCAAGCGAAGACGCGGAAGGCGATGGCATAAATTATGACGAACCAGGCGGCCATCAAGCCCAGTTGCGGGCCAAGATCGAGCAGGCTTTTGCCCTCGGTAGTGAGCAGACGCAAGCCATCAATTACAGGGGTCAGCGGCAGATAATTAGTGACGGTTTGCAGCCAGTCTGGCATCAGGAAGCGCGGAAAGAATGTGCCGCTTAGAAAAAGCATGGGGAACACCACAATATTAGACAGCGGCGCCGCTTGGCGCTCATTTTTAGCCCAACCGCCAATCGCCAGCCCCAGGCCTAGAATCATAAAGATACTTAAGATGGTAAAGATGGCTATTTCTAGGTAATTGCCGTCTACCTTGAGGTGAAAAAGCTTGATGGCTATTAAAAATTGAATGGCGATAGAGATAATACCGGTGATGGCCTGGCCGAACATGGTCGCCAAAAAGTACTGCCAAACCCGTAGTGGCGTGGTGTGCAGTCGACGCAGAATACCTTGTTTTTTAAGTTCTGGGAAGACGTTAACCGGGCCAAATATGCCTAGGCCAATGATCGAGAAGCCCAGTAACCCCGAGAAAGTGTAGTCGAATGACGATAGGCTTTTTTGGTTCACTATCTGGCCGCTGACCGAAAACGGCGGCTGGACGTGAACGTATTGGTTGTTCAGCTTATCGAAGGTGCCTTGCAGCACGGTGGTGAGGGTTTGGCCGGTGCCGGAACTGCTCTGGTTATACAGCAGCTGGGCCTGGCCTGACGGGTAGGTTTGGCCTGGTTTAACATCGCCAAATCCGTTTGGCAGTATGATGATTCCGTCGATCTGGCTCTTGCTCATCTTATCTTTGGCTTGGGCGAACGTAGTAATGGATTTATTAATTTTAAAGGTCTTGCCTGCTTCGAGTTGGCCCGCGTAACTATTCGAAAAGGCCGAGTGTGACTGGTTTATCAAGGCCACATTGAAGGATATATTGCCGCCTTTGTTCAAGCTTCCAAAAACAAACAGGAAAATCAGCGGGAAAAGAATGGCGAAGAACTGGGCCAGGCGGTCCCGGAAAAAGCGCCGGGTGCTTAGCTTGGTAAAAACTATAACTGTGCGTAATTGCTGCCTAAGCGTCATTTTAGTCACGCAACCCTTTCCCGGTCAGGTCTATAAAAACGTCTTCCAGATTGGCTTGCTCCACTTCTTGCTTCTTCGTGAAACCACGCTTTAAAAGTTGCTGGATAAGGTTGCGCGGCGTGTCGAGCTTGATGATCTGACCGTTATCCATAATCGCTACGCGGTCGCACAATACTTCGGCCTCTTCCATATAGTGGGTTGTCATAATAACGGTAACTCCCTTGTCGCGTACCTGACTGACAAGCTTCCATAGGTTACGGCGAGCCTGCGGATCAAGGCCTGTGGTAGGCTCATCCATAAAGAAGACCTTAGGGCTGTGCACCAGGGCCGCGGCAATGCTTAGACGCTGCCTTTGGCCGCCAGACAGCTGCTCTACGAAGGAGTTGGCTTTGTCGCTAAGGTTAACATCATCTAGGAATTCCTTGGGGTTTACCCGTTCACCGTAGGCAGCGGCAAACATCTCAATAATTTCGGATATCTTCTGCTTATCTTGGAAGGCGGCGGTTTGCGGCTGTACGCCAATAATTTGTTTAATGTCGTTGGGCCGGCTGGCCACGTCAATACCGTTAACTGTGACACTACCACCATCAATTGGCCGCAGCGTCTCGATCATTTCAAGAGTAGTAGTTTTGCCGGCGCCATTCGGCCCTAAGATGCCAAAAATCTCGCCCTGCTTGACTTCAAATGAAATACCGTCGACGGCCACTTTATCGTCATAAACCTTCTTAAGATTTTTAACTTTTACGATTGCTTCCGCCATTAGGGTTTTTATTATAGCAAAAGAGCCCTCATCTACGATGAAGGCTCTTAAAAAGGTGGCGCCCTCTGCGACGGGCGACAGCCTTACTTGCGCTTAACGGTCAGGAAACCGTTGCGTGGGTTTTCGTTAACTTCCATACCGCTAGGCAGATCGGTTGCCTCTGGGCGCTTGTCTTTGCTGAAGTAGTAGATAGTTTGCTTCTTGCCACCGCGAAGTGTGACTTCCTTAGAGTTTAAGTGATATGTGACACCCTTTGAATTAGTGTGCTCGTAGGCCATGTGATGACTCCCTCTCTTACGGTTAGTAATGTACCCCTAACATACTCTGGTGCCTTTTTACTTGTCAAGAGCGAAGTGTAAAGGAAAAGTTTGTTAAAATCACAAGCATTTTACGGTTGCACGGCGCTACGGCTTGTATTACACTGGTGCGGTAACCATAAAAGTAATAGAAAGATGGAGTGGGGAAATATGGATTTTAGTAATCGCAACGTCCAACCGCAACCAGCCGTTGCTCCAGGCGCTGTAGCTCCTGTAAATAGAAAAAGTCATAGCCGAGATGACGGTAAGTGGGGGCGCATTGGTGTAGTTGTTGCCGCAGTTTGTGTATTCGTACTGCTGGCCGGCGCTATAGTCGTTTTAGCTTCCGGTAATAATGGCGATAACGAGGGCAAGTATGTTGATACAGGCAAGCTACAAGCTGTCTTCCTAAATACCGGCCAAGTTTACTTCGGTAATGTCAAGGCACTCAATAGCAAGTACTTCGTGCTAACCAATATTTACTACTTGCAAACTTCTAGCGGTAGCTCTTCTAGCTCTACTACTACCGCCGCTAACAACGTTTCGTTAGTAAAGCTAGGTTGTGAATTGCACGAGCCATATGACCAAATGGTCATTAACCGTAGTCAGGTAACTTTCTGGGAAAATCTGCAAGATGGCGGCCAAGTCGCAACTGCAGTTAAGAAGTTCCAGCAGGCCAACCCACAGGGCCAGAAGTGTAGCGACCAGAGCTCTAGCGCTAGCACCACTAGTGGCAACAGCGCTCAAAGCGCCGGTAGCTCCAGCACTCCTGCCGCCTCTACGGGTACCACTAAGCCATAGTCTCGGCTAGGCAACGTTACGCTTGAACCAACGCTTAGTCACGAAACTAGCCACAAACAATAGGCCAAATAAGATGGTTGCCAGTAGGCTCCAGCCGGCCAAATCGGGTGACCAGCGAGGCGTGACAAACGAGAACTTATAAAGGGCATCGGGGATTTGTGACAGCTTAATAGTGCTGTGGCTTTCGACGTATTGCTCAATGCAGGGCACACGGTTATGACCGGAAAAGTCAACGGGGTCTTGCGCTTCGCAATAGGCCTGGGCCTGACTGTAAAGCTGCGAGTTGCTGGCCGCAATTTGATTTCCTTGGGCCTGCACCAAGCGCGCATAGGTGTACTTAAGTTGGATGGGCGGGTATACAGAGCCTTGACCTGTTGTTAAGTTGGTGTTCATATGGCTGGTGACATAGGCTTCCAGATTTTTAAGAGGCGCTTGCACGTTGGTACCGGCTTGATCAGCGCCGTAAACGGCATCCCGCAATTTGATCATGTGTTCGTTGTTAGCCCGTAGTGCAAAAGTGCAGACAACTCCACTCACCACAAACAAAATTAAGAAGTAAATCGGTTTGATTAGCCTAAGTTTGGTCCAAACATGGTGCAAGCGACGTTTATTCATGACTTCTCGATATAGTGTAACCTATAAGCATGCATGTTTACTTCTCCGGCATCGGCGGCGCGGGCATGGCACCTTTGGCCATAATTGCCCATCAAGCCGGTTATGATGTTTCAGGATCCGACAAGCAAGCTTCACAGTATTTGGAGTACCTAAAGCAGCACAGCGTAACCAATATTCATGTTGGCCAGTCACGAGAGGCCATTGCGGCCGTGCACGATCGCCAGCCGATCGATTGGTTCGTCTACACCGCCGCTGTAGCCATAGAAAACCCCGACGCGCCGGAGCTGGTCTTTTGCCGAGAGCAAGGCATTAAAATCAGCAAGCGCGACGAGCTGCTAAATCAAATCCTAGCCGACAAAAACCTTAAAATGGTCGCTGTCGCCGGCACGCACGGCAAAACCACTACTACGGCCATGGTGACCTATCTGTTCAAACGCTTAGGCGAGCCAGTGAGCTATCTATTGCCAGCCAAAACCAATTTTGCCGAGATGGGCGAATATGACCCTGCCAGTCAGTACTTCGTTTACGAGGCCGATGAGTTTGACCGCAACTTTCTAGCCTTTGAGCCGGCCATTAGCTTAATCACTGGCGTATCGTGGGACCATCACGAAATCTTCCCTACCCGCGAAGATTACCAAGCGGCCTTTATGGAGTTTATTGCGCAATCCGGCTACGGCTACATCTGGCAAGACGACGCCGACTACCTAGGCCTGTCTGAACCTGAATCAACTCTAAACATCATCGATCCGGCCGACCCCCTTATTCAAACCGTTTCCCTACAGGGCAAATATAACCGCCTCGATGCCTGGCTAGCCATCAATGCCGTCAGCCAAGCCCTCGATAAAATTCCTCAAGATTTAATAAAACTCATGAATGACTTCCCCGGCCTCTCCCGGCGGATGGAACAAATCATTCCCAACCTTTACAGCGACTACGCTCACACACCAGAGAAAATCCGTGGCGCCATGAGCGTGGCGCTGGAAATGGCCGTTGGCCAAAAGCTAATTGTTGTCTACGAACCGCTAACCAACCGGCGTCAACACTACATGCTCGATGAGTACCGCGACTGCTTCGCTGGTGCCGCCAAGGTCTACTGGCTGCCCAGCTACTTGGCCCGCGAAGACCCCAGGCAGCGCGTCATCCCGCCCGAAGAGTTAATCTCGCACTTAGACGACCCAGCCATCGCCGAACCGGCCGAACGCGGGCGACAGCTTAAGCGAACTATCCAAAAACATTTAGATGGCGGCGACATGGTGGTCGGCCTGGCCGGCGGGGGTGGCGGCTCTCTCGACGACTGGCTCCGCGCCGAGTTCGACCACTGAAACTTATGACCCTAGGCCGAAGCCATACTAACCCCCAAAAACCGCTGTGCATTTTATAGCATATTAGATATATTAGCCATCTGTAACTTTATAACAAATACGTTATAAGATAACACCTACGCTTTATGCGTTAAAAGCTATAAAATCGACAGTGTTCTGCCGGTGTGTGGGCAACTGCCGGAAATAGCTTATTTTTGTGGCTTTCAACTAGGTCCAGCCGTACTCTATGTAAGGATTACCCTGCTTGATTTGGTCGAGCTTTAGGCGGGTGGTCGCAATTACGGAATCGGGTAGATTGTCTGGATCAAACCAAGCCAGGTCGCCGTGTTTGTCGGGTTCAGCGTTATAGGGTTCGCCTTCCCAGCCGGCCGCCTCGAAATAAATTCCGACTCTAGTACCTCCGCGATCGTCGACTTGGTGAAAAGTTAGCCTATGCTGCAACTGATCAGGCTCGAGATCAATACCTACTTCTTCTTTTATCTCGCGGCAGGCGGCTTGGCGAAAGTTTTCGCCTTCCTCGACATGGCCACTAGGCAAGCCGTGAAAGCCGTCCATCCAATCTGTGTTCTGCCTAAGCAAAAAGAGGACTTTTCCATCTTCACGCCGTAGAATAATGTTTACTACCGGTATATTAGTCGTGCCTTTCATCGGTTGTCGCCGGAGCCGCCAAGGGCGCCGCGGGCTTGGCGGCTCTGTAGCTTCTTCAGGTTGGCCAAAGCGATGGCATCGAACGAGAAGCCCAGAGAGTGGGCGAAAACGGCCAGGTACCACAGTACATCGCCGATTTCCTTAGCCAGCTCTTTACGGTCTTCGTCGGTCAAAATGCCGTTCTTGTCGCGGATGATCTTTTTGACCTTTTCGGCTACCTCGCCAGCTTCGCCATTTATGCCCAGCACCCAGTGCAGCGTATCCTTGAAGCTATCTTCGCTGGAAATAACAGTGGTCAATGCCCGCTTTTGGTACTCGTCGAAGGTCATGCCTACATTGTACCAGCGTCGGGGATTTTGACGGCGCCCTCGCGCAGGACCTCTACGGCATCGTCGATAATTCTAATCAGCGTCGAGGGCTGCCGGTTGGATAAGTCGCCGCCATCGACGTAAAAGTCGACCTTGTCGCCAAAATAAGCCCTGGCTTGCTCAATATTAACGGCCGTGGGTTCATCGGGCAAGTTGGCACTGCTGGTTATTAGAGCGCCGGCTTGTTCGAGAAGTTTTCGCAACTCTTTGTTGGCTGGGAGCCGTACAGCCAGGCTCATCTTGCCCTGGTGTAGATAGGCCATCGCCGGATCGCTCGCCGGAATAACCACGCTGACAGCACCGGGCCAATAACCTTCAACAGCCTTTAGGTAACGGTGCTTCAGCCCCAGCTCTTCCAGCTGCTCAAGGTTGGCCGCTATTAATGTACCTGGCTTATTTTCACGCCGTTTGAGCTTGTACAGCCGCGCAACCGCCGCTTTATCGGCCGCTCGTGCCACCACGCCATAAACCGTATCCGTCGGAATGACACCAATAGCACCCGGTTTCCGTAACTGACTAGTCGCATTATTAAACATAATTAGCCAGTTTACTATGTTAGCGGGTTTTGAGGTAGGCGATGGTGGCTAGGGCGGCCAGGCCGAGCACGATTATAACGGTTCCGACTATAGCTGCGGTTACCCCGGGCTGCTTGGGGGGTTTGACGGCTTCGGTCTTATCGGTTTTAGCGGCTTTGGCGGCCGGCTTTTTGTCTCGTTTAGAGGGTTCGGGTGGCGGCTGATCCTTTGGTGTTTCTGCTCGGGAGGCTGGATCCGCGTCGGGCGGAGGTGTGGCTAACGGTTCGGGCGAAATGTCGGGCGGAGGCGTAACGTCCATAACCGGCGGCTGTGACTGGGTTGATTCTGGATCCATAACCCAAATTGTAGCATAAGCGGTTAGATTGGTAACTGCCACAATGTATGATAGAAGGTAACCGATGATTCAATACTTGTGGTTACTGGCAAAACGTTTGGCCGTGCTTTTGCCCGGCGCCGTGGTGGCCTACTTTTCGGTACGCGCCGTTTTCCCTTTTGTGGACCACAAATTAAGGCTGGGTGATGCTTTTTCCATATTTCTGACCTATGTAATTGCAGCGTACTTGTTAATACCGGCTTTAATTCGAGCTATAAGAATTTTGTGGCCGCCGTCGCACTTGCCCCTCTACTGCGTTACACCAGATGGTTTTGCTTCTGATCCGCTCAACATCGGGATTATGGCCACTCGGCGCGAACTAATCAACGCCATGGAAAAGGCCGGCTGGCACGTGGCCGACCCGCACCGAGGGCATTATCTGATTCGCAGCATATTGAGCACGGTTTATGGCTGGTCATACCCGAATTCGCCGGTCAGCAGTCTTTACTTATTTGGACGCCGGCAAGACATCGCTTTTGAAATACCCATAGAAAGCGAAGTGGGCAGCCGCCATCATGTGCGGTTTTGGGCGACGACTTTTAAAGATAACCGGCGGCTGACGGTGCGCAGTATTCATTGGCATCATCGCAAGGGACATATCCAAACCGCCGATAACTTGCTGTGGGTCGGCGCTGCCTCGCGCGATGTGGGTATAAATTTTATCCGTCACAACTTGCAGATAACGCACATGGTCGACCCCGACACAAACGCGGAGCGCGAGCTCATTGTTGGTCATCTGCGTGACCATAGGCTCGTCAACAAGGTTGAAACGATTACGCTCGGCAATCCCTACCGCTTGATCAACCGCGTTTGGCAAGGCTCTTTGCACACCGACGGTAAGATGACTATAGTGCACCTTAAACCCGAGAAGTCATTCGGCCAGTCTAAAGGCCGCCGTAGCCGTAGCCATAACCGTTAAAGGTCTGGGCCGGCTTGTAATAATCGGTGATTTTGACTGGTTGTTGGCCAGCGCTTAGGCTGCCGGCTGGCATAATGTAAAGTTCACTGCTGTTTTTGGAGACCAGAACATAGCTATTGCTAAACCAGCCATAAGGTGAGTAATCGCTCAAGGAAGCGATTTGCTTCTGGTTATCGGCACTGCCATCGCCAATGAAGAGCGTATTCTGGCCATCGCGCAGTTCTGTCCAGAAGGTTTGGTTGCCGCCAGGTGAAATGAGAAAGGTGGGATAGGTTCGGCTGAAGCTGCCGCTGTCGAGGGTTATTGGCTTGACAGCCAGGTTTTCAAAATCGTAGTAGCTGGTTTTACCGGTGTTGTCACTAACAGCGTAGTAAACCGCCTGTGGGTTATAAAGAGTGGCCTGAATAAAGGTAGTAGTGCCGGCCGGGAAGGTTTGATAATCTTTCTTACCTTGGCCATTGGGCTGAACGGCCCGAATAGTAAAGTTTTTGCCAGTCAGGTCGCCATTAACATTGCTCCACTGGGTATCGTAAGCCACCACGCCGTTCAGGATGTAAAAATTGCTAAAGTACTGGGAGGCATAGGCACCGGCCGAGCCCTCGGCCTGGTTTTGGTCGAGCTGGTTGAGTTGTTGGTTATCGGCATCGTAGCTCTTGAGGATTTCGCGGCCAGCCTGCCAAGCATCTTGGCCGTGGCGGGTTAGGTCGTAAATGAAGTTATGGCCGTACCAACCAACCAGATTAAAGTCGGCGTCACTAGTATCAAAGGACGTGACTTTGTCATTACTGGTATCTATCAGTGAGAGGCTGGCATTGCTGCCCGACCTGATAGACTTAAGCACCAAGAAGCGCCAATCACGCGAGGCCAGCAAACTGGTACTGTTCGGATCTTCATGGCCGGTGCCGGCTAAGACCGTTTTGCGGCCGCTGCCATCCAGGTTGGACTTCACTACATCAATGGTGCCGCTTTGGTTAGACAAGAAGTAAATGTGGCCAGCCGGGATTAGATTAAAGCTGTTGGCTTTGACGGTCTGGGCGGTCACCTGCACAGTGACATTGGCCGAATTATAGCCCCCCAGTGTTATGGTAGCGCTGTAAGTAGCAGCTGTGGCCGGCAAGGCGACAGTAGCCTGGCCCTTAGAGCTGGTTTTGGCCGTGGTACCTTTTACCGCGACCTCGGCACCGCTTAGCGGCTTGCCGGTGATTCCGTTTAGCACGGTGATCGGTACTAGACGGCCGGTGGCAACCAAATGGATACTGGTTGGCTGTTTGGGTGACTTAAAACCAACAAAGTAAGTTTGGTTTTGGTTCTGGTAATACTGCTTACTGATTGTGAGCGTCCGTTTACCCAGCGCTGCCTTCAAATGGGCCTGGCCTTCGGCATCGGTTTTGACCGAATCACCCGCTAGAGTCACTTCGGCGCTGCTGACCGGTGTACCGGTTTTGCTGTCTATAACTGTAATATTGACTGGCTTCTTAATGAAAAGGCCAAGTACGGGGTAGCGTACAAAAGGCACCCCTAGAACCACAACCAAGAGCACTAATAGACCAGCCCAGAGGCGCTTGTGCCCAAAGAATTCCCTAAACCGTTCCTTCCAAGGTGGCTTACCTACAACGACTTTTCCCTTTTTGGCTTTTTGGGCATCCTCCACCGCCAAAACCATGTCACTCTCTTTAGCGGCTATATCGTCGACAGCCTGGTCAGTCGCTTGATCGTTCAGATTAGGACTACCTGGCTGGGCTGGAGGCTCTTCGGTAGATTCAGGTAAGGGCGGCGGTAGTTGCGGTTCAGTCTGGGGCTGGGCAGGCGTAATCTGGCTCGGTGGAGTTTCATCGGCCAACTTAATGACAATCGGCGGCTTGGCCGGCTCCTTAGGCTTATAAACACTCGGTAGTTTAGGCGCGGTTTTAGGCTTTTCAAAGTGTTCCAGGTCAACGCTGGTAGAGACGGCTGGCGTGCCGTCCACCTCGTTGACGGACATCATGGCATCGATCCGCTTAATAGCTTCGTCGTCTTCGGGTTGTTCGGGCGCTTGCTTGTCAGCCATAATGCTTATTCTTCTACAGTCTAGCAAAAAATGGCCGTAAACGACTATGTTTCAAGTGAGAAGCTAGCGATTGACGGTAGACATGTCTGGGTAACGATCGCCGGCAGTGGCGCCCTGTGGCATGGCTTCATCGAGACGCTTCAGATCATAGTCAGTCAGCTCGGTTTCGGTGGCTGCAATATTCTCTGCAAGGTAATCAATGTGTTTGGTACCTGGGATCGGTACGATGTCGTCACCCTGGGCTAACACCCAAGCAAGCGCGATTTGGCCTGGAGTACAGCCCTTTTCATCAGCTATCTGCTTAACCTTATCGACTAGCTCCAGGTTTTTGTAGAAGTTGTCGCCCTGGAAGCGTGGTTGGCGTCGGCGCCAGTCATCTTCTGGCAGGTCTTCCGGCTTCTGCCAGCGTCCGGTCAGGAAGCCGCGCCCAAGCGGGCTGTAGGCCACAAAACCGATACCCAATTCACGCACAGTGTCTAGAATTTCTTCTTCAGGGTCGCGCGTCCAGAGTGAGTATTCGGTTTGCAGGGCGGTGATCTTGTGTACCTTGTAAGCCCGCCGCAGAGTGTCGGCCGCAGCCTCGCTCATGCCCAGATAGCGCACCTTGCCGGCTTTAACTAGATCGGCCATGGCACCAATAGTGTCTTCGATGGGCACTCTGGTATCAACCCGGTGCTGATAGTACAGATCGATGTGATCTGTACCCAATCGCTTAAGGCTGGCATCGCAAGCTTTTTTGACATAATCTGGCCGGCCATTGATGCCGACCCAACTGCCGTCTGGTCGCCGTTCGTTGCCAAACTTGGTTGCCAAAATTACTTCATCCCGCCGGCCTTTAATGGCCTTGCCGACTAGTTTTTCGTTGGTGAACGGGCCGTACGCGTCGGCTGTATCCAAAAAGTTAATGCCGTGGCCGAGCGCATAATGAATTACACCTATAGCTTCTTGCTCATTGGCCGCACCATAAAAATCACTCATGCCCATACAGCCAAGCCCAATCGCCGAAACAGTCAAGTCATTGCCCAATTTTCGCATTTGCATAAATCCTCCTTATCGATTTTTGCCCTCGCTTCACAATGTACAGCCTGAAATCTCGTCTGGCTGTAAACTATCCCTCTACGCCCAAAGAATTTTTGTATAACTTAAGAATGGCTTTCAAAGAAGAACTGAAGCAGGCGGCCGCGCATCTGGCTGCCAACGACCCTGTGCTGGCACCGATTATCGAGCGGGCCGGGCCGCCCTCGTTAAAGCCGCACCAGAACTATTACTGGGAGCTGATTGATAGCATCATCAGTCAGCAGCTCAGCGTCAAAGCGGCCGCCAGCATCGAAAAACGATTCAAAGAACTATTCAAAACCGATTACCCAGAACCCGAGGCCATTCTTGAAAAATCTATCGAGGATTTGAGAGCTGTCGGCCTGAGCCGTCCAAAGGCCGGGTACATTCAGGATCTAGCGTTGCATATCTTGAAAGGCAAGCTCAAATTCGACAAGCTTGACCAGCAATCAAACGCCGAAATCATAGGCGAATTAACAGACATAAAAGGCATTGGTGAATGGACGGCACACATGTTCCTAATCTTCAGTGTCGGCCGACTGGATGTGCTGCCCACCGGCGACCTCGGCATCCGCAACGGCATCCGCCAACTTTATGGCTTCAAAGACGTCCCTACTCCCGAGCAAATCCAAGAGCTGGCCAAGCAAAATAAATGGCACCCTTACGAATCAGTCGCTAGCTGGTACGTCTGGCACAGCCTCGCCACACTCCTGCCCTCTAGAGCGCCATAGCGACTGTGCGCTTATGGTTGGCCGTACTGTATAATGCGGCTTATGAGAGCTGGCATCAAATGACTAGCAAGCAGGGCTTTATAAAAACAAAAATATTACTGACAATTGTGGCAAATAAGCTCATGGTTTACGCAGAGAGGGATGGTAGTCTAGTAAGATGATAAACATTCTCTTCGCTGATGTAAGTGGCGGTGAATGGGTGGGAATAGTAGGAGTGGCATTGGCTGCCGTCACACTTATTTTAGCCATTGGGAATAAAGTATATAAATCTGGTCAGAATGCCCAAAAGGTTAAATATATCGAACAAGACCTAAAAGACAATATAAAGCCCGAGTTGAAGAGTTTGAGAGAAGCTATGGCAGAAAACGCAAAAGAAATAAGAGATAAACTAGCAGACATTCTGCAGGCTATGACACTAAAGCAAGTATCTCAAGCCCAATCGCCCCGAGCGTTAAATGACTTCGGCAAGCAAGTGCTTTCTCAATCAGATATTAGGTCTATTATCGAGCCAAAACTTGACCAAATAACCCAAGCCGTAAAGGCTAAAAATCCAGAGAACGCTTACCAGGTGCAGGAAATGTTGCTGGATATAATACAAGATTTAAAAAATGACGCATCGCTCAAAAACTCTATTGAACAAGCCGCCTTTAAAAGTGGTGTTTCGGTTGAAACTGTCCTGCTGGTAGCAGGTATAGACATTCGAGACACCGTTTTGGAACAGCTTAACATGAAACCTGACGACATAGACATACATAAGGCTAAGGCTAATAAAAAATAGGCAAGAGGCTGTTTGGGCTTAAGGGCTGAGGCGGTTGATGTCGCGAGGGAAGAGGGAGGCTTCTTTGACGTTGCCCAGGCCGAGGAATTTCTGGGTTAGGCGCTCCAGGCCCATGCCGAAACCGCCGTGGGGCGGCATGCCGGCTTGCATGGCCATTAGCAGCGGCTTAAAGCCGGGGTCTTCCGGGTCGCCGCCGGCCATTTCGTGTAGCTGTTTAACAACTATCTCGTAATCGTTTTCGCGCATGGAGCCGGTGACAATTTCGACACCGCGGAATAGTAAGTCAATCCGATCAGCTAGGTCAGGGTTGCTGGCCTGGGCCTTGTGGTAGAACTTCATTTCGCTGGCTGGCCAATCGGTCACGAACACCGCTTCACTGCCCAGTTCTTCTTGGGCGTATTCGCAAATCCAGCGCTCCTCGTCAGGTCGCAGGTCTTTTTCGCCAACCGTGTTTTGGCCAGTGGCTTTGCTGTAGCGTTCGTGTATTTCGGCCATTGGAATAGTCGGGATTTCTTTGGTTAGCTCCGGCTTGGTGGCGCGCAGCAGTTTTAACTCTTCGGCATTCGTTTCCCAGATGGAATCACTGACATAATTCATCAGGCCGCTTAGAAAATGTTCGAGCTCTTTGAGGGTGATGAAGCCCATTTCACCGTCAACCGAGATGTACTCCGTCATGTGGCGGGTGGTGGCGCTGGGCTCGGCGCGGTAAACTGGCGCAATTTCGAAAACCCGCTCAAAAATTCCAACCAGGATTTGCTTATAGAACTGCGGGCTCTGGGCCAGCGTGGCCTCTTTGCCAAAATGGTCAAGCTTGAAGACCTCGGCGCCGCCCTCGGTGGCGGCGGCCAACAGTTTGGGTGTGCGAATTTCGGTAAAATCATTCTGATAAAAATATTCACGCAATGCCTTAGTAATGGCCGCTTGGACTTTGAATATGGCTGTTTCTTGCAAGTTACGCAAGCCGATTGGTCGATATTCAAATAAGGTGTCGAGGTTGTCGGGTTTGTGGCTCAAAGGCTTGTCAATTTCGATTGGCGGTTCAGCTTCGACAGCTACCAGCACGTTCAGCTTGGCCTCGTGCAGTTCAGCGCCGCCGGGAGCCCGCGGTTCCTCTACGACATTGCCATCGACTTCGAGCACGGTGCCAATCTGCAGGCCGCGCAGCTTTTCGACCTCATTTTTGTCGTCTAAAACAACTTGTACCAGGCCACCGCGGTCGCGCACGTTAATAAACGTCAATCCGCCCAGCAGACGCTTTTTATGCAACCAGCCCTGAATGTGCACCGGCTGGCCAACGTGATCCTTAACTTGTGAACTCAAAACTCGCATCAGGGGTTATTCTAGCACTTCCTTCCCTGTTTTAACAGAGCCAGCTCCATAGATTGTGCTTATGTTTCTATCTT
>DATBED010000029.1:0-2899 GCA_036276195.1 Saccharimonadales bacterium (SeqCode)
CCCGGGACTTGCGGATATTGCGGGTCGCTCAGGGGGTGCGTCCCCTGGGTCACGGTGGCCGTTATGGTACAGCTGGTGTCGCAAGTTGAAGGGGCTGTCAGGGTAATTGACGGCGGGCTATCATTACAATTGTGTACGCTATCGGTGGCCGAGCTAGACGAGCTACTAACAGTATTACTGCTGCCAACACTCGGGTGGCCGCCCTTGAAGATATCGATGTTCCAGCTGGCAGAATTGCCATTATAAACAGTTTCCTTAGCAGCTGCCGGTGTGCAGCTGGTGGCAACGGCGTTAGAGACCCGATCAATTGTGGCAGAAGTGCTCTTACCGCTAGTACCGCCGACATACCACGACGGGTAAATGTCGTTAGAAGGGCTCGGCTCAATGTCGCCGTAGTGGATGTGATTGCGTACTACGAAGGCTGGCGCCACCTTGATATCTGAAGGCTGCGTCCAGTTGACCGGTTTGCTTATAGTGGAGTTGGCGGCTTCAATCATACTTCGGGTTATCGGCTCGGTTAAATATTCCATGGCCGTGCCTGTCTTAGAAGTAATGTCTACGTTACGGGTATGATTGCCTACCCAGCTAACTACGGCAAACTGGGTATCCCAAGAAGCCATTAGGCCGTCATAGCCACTATTTGTAGTACCGGTTTTAACGGCCACGTTCCAGCCATTATCACGCTGGAATTTATAACCGCCGGCCGATAACTTGGAGCAGGTGGTGGCGCTACAGCTGCCCGGCAGGTAGCTGGCATTAGGGTCGCTGGCCATGTTGTCGACAATGTAAGCCGCGTCTTGCTTAACCGGCTGGGTCGGCTTGGGCTGCTTCCACTGGTAAATTGTTTTGTTGGAAGGGTCGGTTATCTTAAGTATGAAGGTGCGCGGAATGGCTTGACCTTCGCGCCCTAGAGTGGAAAGGCCGTTGACATGGTCGTCTAGGTGTAAGTATGCACCGTCGCCGATGGCCGACGAGTTATAGCACTGGGTTTCTTCGCTGCTGGCCTTAGGGCTGTTAATGTCGACGTCTGGCTGGTAGCAGTTGTAGGTGTTCTGGTGCTGGCTTTGGAGGTAGGTGTTGTCCATCATGGCCGAGGCCGTATCAATCACTTTTTGGTCTGATTTGACAGGGTTTTTTATGTTGTCGTTGGGCACGGCCTCCATCATAGCCTTTTCGGCCGGGATGTTACGGGAGCCACCCAGGGCGTAACGCAGGGTTATTGGCCCGGGCTGTAAGAAGTCGTAGTCAGACAAACAATCCCCAGTGTTTCGAGATGATGTGCCCAATTGCGTGCATTTGTAACCAGGTATTTTCGTCTGATCCGAGGGGCTGCTGCTGTCGTAAATGACCGAACCGGCCCCTACATTATTATTGTTATTTATTAAGGTGACGTAGTCATAGGGTTTGAAGCTTGAACCGGGCGCCACCAATGAGGAATCGGCAAAGTTAATTTGGCCGTAATTGGGTGCATTAAAGTTTGTGCCGCCCACCAGAGCCTCAATTTGCCCGGTCGGCACATTCTCAAGCACGGTGGCTTCTTCGTCGGCCAGGCCGGCGGTGCGCCGCTCAACGTTCGATAGGTTATTGGCCACAATCTGCTCTGCTTGGTTCTGCAGATTCATATCTAGGCTGGTTATGACGTTCCAGCCACCCCTTGCAACCAGGCTGGCGCCGTAGGTCTGTTCCAGTTGCTGCTTGGCAGCCAACACGAAGTAGGGCGCCTTGATACCGGCGTACTTGTTTTGCAGCGGCTGAATGGTAGCTAAGACATTAACCTGTTTGGCGGCATCGGCCTTAGCCTGGGTAATGTAGCCCTGTTTCGCCATTTGATCCAATATATAGTGTTGACGATCGAGCAAAGCGGTTTCGCTAAAGGTGTTGTCGGCTTCTTGGTTGAATTGGGTGCTGCTGTAGGGGGAGTAGTAACTTGGTGACTGCGGTATGGCAGCCAGCATGGCGGCCTGGGGCAGCGTCAAGTCTTTGGCGTCAGTTTGGAAGTAATCCCGAGCGGCGCTTTCCACGCCATACTCGACACCGCCGTAAGGGGCAATATTTAAGTAACCGGTTAAAATGTCGTCTTTAGAATATTCCCGCTCCAGCTCAACGGCTAAAATCAGCTCCTTAACTTTGCGGGTAATGGTACGGTTGGTCGTCCAGTTTTCATTCAGCTTTACCAGCTGCTGCGTAATGGTTGAGCCGCCCTGCACCGAACCGCCGCCCCGGGCGTCGTTGTAGCCGGCGCGGATTATGCCGCGTACATCGAAGGCGCCCTCTTTATAGAAGCTCTTATCTTCGATAGCCACGGTAGCTTCTTTCATGTAAGGCGATATCTGATCACCGGCCACAGGGATGCGTTTAACGGCGTTATAATCTTGCCAAAGTACGGTTTTGCCGGTTTTGTCGTAATAAGTGATGCTGCCACCCAGGGAGTCACCAGATAGATCCTTAATTTGTGGCAAGTCCTTACGGAAGTAAGCAAATAAACCGATGGTTAGAAAGAAACCGATCACAATACAGGCGCCGATAATCTTTAGGGCCATCAGGCCGCCTTCGCGGCTAAACCAGTACTCGGCTAGGTGCTTGGGGTTAAGGCGAAAAGCCCAGCGCTTCCAGCGTTCTTTAGGCAGAGTAGCTAAATAAGCGGCTTTGGAATCAGCCCGAGCCGCTTGGCGCGCCTTAAAGCGGTCACCCAAGGAGCGGTTAACTTTAATGGAATTCCCGCTTTTGGTAGTGACAGTGTTCCTGGGCCGACGGCTGCGACCGGGAGTTTTACTCATAAGTCCTTATCTGTTCCCTCATGTGAACCTTATCGCTATTATAGCAAAACCGATTCATAAAAAGCCTATGTTTTCCCGTACGGTATACTAAACTCATGACTTTAAAACTGTCTGAAGAGCTG
>DATBED010000030.1:0-1652 GCA_036276195.1 Saccharimonadales bacterium (SeqCode)
TGGTGGTGGCCCTTGACATCGGCGAGAAGAACGACAGCCAGTAGTAATATTAGCAACTATTCTCCTTGGCCAGTTCAAACATTGACGGTCATGGATGTATTGTGTTTGGCAGTAGAGATGAACAAACTAGTACCTGTAGCAGAGAGTTTGCAATTTAAGGATGCACAGGCGGTTGGCCTAATAGAGACAGCTTGACAGGGTGCAATTTAGCTGTACTAAGTCCGTGCACCCACATCTCGGCCCCCCCCCTTCTCGGCCACCCACCCAAATCATCACCACTCCTCTCCAACATCGAATAAATCGATCAATTCTAGCCGTACGGCCGTCAAATTCGAAATAGAACACCTGTTAGTTCTGATCAATGCCTCAATACACTGAAAACGCGGTAACGGCCGCGTTAGACGCGGTTAAACGCGGTGAGCCTCTTCGACACGTCGCGTGCGAGTATGGCATACCACGAAGCACCCTGCAGTCCCGATATACCGGCTGCAAGTCTAAAACCACCGCGCACATGTTCCAACAGAAGTTATCGCCAGTGCAAGAGGGCCGGTTAACCGATTGGATCCGTATCCAAGACGCCCTGGGCGTTGCACCGACGCACACGCAGATTCGCATATTCGCCAGCCGGATCCTTTTGGCCGGTGGCTCGGCCACCGGCGTTGGGAAGCACTGGATGCAAGGCTTCTTACGTCGTAATCCACGTATTGCAACCCTCCCAACTCGCCGTATTGACGCTGCACGCGTTAACGGGGCTACCACTGAAGTCATACAGGGCTGGTTCCCGCTCCTAGACCTACCGGCCATTAAGAAGGTCATGCAGGCCGATCGCTGGAATATGGACGAGACCGGCCTCATGCAGGGCATGGGGGCTAATGGCTTGGTGCTTGGTATGGCTGAAAAGCGCAGGACCTTGAAGAAAGACCCTGGCCGGCGTGAGTGGACGACCATTATCGAGTGCATCTCGGCCAGTGGCCGGCACCTGCATCCGTTGGTCATTTTCAAGGGCAAGGACGTACAACAACAGTGGTTTCCGGACGAAGGCATCGAGGCCTTTAAGGACTGGAAGTTCGAGAGCTCTCCGAAAGGCTGGACGGACGATGACATAGCCGTTAAGTGGCTCATGACGATATTCATTCCTCAGACCTGGGTTCCGAGTAACCGGCCTCGATTACTCGTTGTTGACGGCCACGGCAGCCATACTACCGACGATTTCATGTACGGGTGCTTCAATGCCAACATCTACTTGCTTTTCCTACCACCGCACGCATCACACGTCCTACAACCACTCGATCTATCCGTCTTTGGCCCGGTTAAGGCCCACTACCGCTCAGCGCTGGGAAACCTTATTTACCAGTCGGAAGATTGCCCAATGGGTAAGCGAGGCTTCTTGGAGTGTTATGCCAAGGCCCGGCAGGCCGGCCTGAGCGAAAAAAACGTGCTGGCTGGTTGGAAGGCCACTGGTCTATAGCCAATTAATCGCATAAAGCCATTAATAAGCCGGCTAGTCCTTAATACGGCCAAACCACAGCCAATTGAACCACAACCACCAAACCAAGGTCAAATCGAGCCTAATTAGGCCCAACCGAACGCAGAGATACCAGTAACACGGCCTCGGAAGGTTATTGTGGTTACTCCAAAGAGGTCTACAGAGA
>DATBED010000031.1:0-35553 GCA_036276195.1 Saccharimonadales bacterium (SeqCode)
CTGACGAAATTTCTGGAAGAATTTAAAGATAAAGACCTATGGGTGGCCGGCGGCGCGACAGTATTCAAGCAAGTTATAGGTCTGGATTACGATATAGAGCTTTACTTGACATTAATTGATGCCGATTTTAGATGCGACCAGTTCTTCCCGGAATACGAGAATATGTTTCAAATGATAGACCAAGGTGAGCCGCATGAGCAAAACGGTTTTCACTTCACCTACGCCCGCTATACAAAACGCTAATCTATATCGGTTTCTTCAAGCTCTGTTTCGGGCGGAGAGGGGCTAGGCTTGGGTATATCTAGGCCGATCTTGCGAGCTGACAGGCGAGCGGATGAAGACTCTCGGTAAAGTACCGGCTGCTTTGGTTTGATCTTTTCTACAATTACCTTGGCCATTAGCCCTCCTTTCCATGTAGTGAAATTATAGAGGTAAACCCGGTGTCAGAGCAGTGAGATAGTTAACAAAAAACCAGTTAGATAATTCATAGCTGTTGTGGTTGAGGTTGGCTATGCTTAGGTTAGCCTTAATTAACTTGGGGAGAGTGTAAGAGGGGTAAGATATGGGCAGCAGAGACGACACCACAGACTACAGACCCGTCAACAAGTCCTATTTCGATTTTGTCGGCCAGCATGATCCGGCATTAGTTGCATAAAATTGGTTTTAAGCGTAGCCAGGGAAGAAATCGGTTTTAATTTGGTGTCTTGGTACCCCTAAACTATACAGAATGTGTTGAGCGGCCTTTACCATTGGTTGTGGCCCGGAAATGTAGAAGAGCCGCTCGGCGTAGTCAGGCACCGCTTGCTTAACCATCTGCTCAGAAATAAAACCGGTAGCGCCAGGCCAATCTGGTGGCAGGCTAGCCAGGTCTGTTAAGGTGTAGATGACTTTAGCACCAATCTGTTGTTTGGCCTGGGCAAAAATGTCACGGTAAGCCACGGCGGCAACTGTCTTTTCGGAATAAAGCAAGGTGACATCTCTTTGGTCATTTGTGTCAGTTAGGTACTTGAGCATGCTACGGAAGGGCGTTACACCTATTCCGCCAGCGATGAAGGCCAGCTTTTGGCCTTGGTCGTCTGGCAAAACAAAGTCGCCGCTTAATTGGGCAGCCGCAAACCTGGTTTGGCTGTTCATGCGTTGCATGGCCCGTTTGAAGCTACTGCCCTTAGCATAGAACTTGACCCCCAGACGCAAATCTTTTTCGGTAGGTGAGGAGGCTAGGGTAAAGTAGCGACGACTGCCGCGTGAGTCGGTTCCCTGATGAGGCAGGGTGAACTCCATGTACTGCCCAGCTTTGTACTTTAGCGGCCGCTTCAGCGCGAAGGCGAGGTCCATTGTACCGGCGGCTATTACCTGTTTTTGCCTAAGTTTTAGGATTAGCTTGGCCTTGGAACTGACTAAGTAAGCAAAAACGTTACCGACTAATAAGGCTAACTCCGGCGTAGAGTAGACCTTTAAGATGTGGACTTGCGGCGGGAAGACAGCGCCAACCAAGGCGGCGTACCAGTTCTGCTTACCGCTAGAGCCCGGCGAGGTAGCCGGTTCTGTTAACATCACAAAAGCTAAGAACCACAACGAGGAATGGAGCAATGTTTGGCGCAGATTAGCGGTCAGGCTATGATGACCTAGTAGCGAGACTACAACCTGAGAAGCAAGAGCCACAGCTATAAAAGTGGCTACCATCCGGCTACGCTGAATTTTGCGCGTCAGTAATAATCCACCAATGATTACGTACGGCAGCATTTGCGAACTGCCGATCCACCAGCTGGCAGTTTGGCCTGGTCCGGCAGCCGTTAAAGCCACAGCCACAGCCGCCGGGTTAAAGATGTGTTTCTTGCGGATTTGTAATATGTACTTCGAAGCAATAGCCAGGCCGGCAGCCGCCGTGAAGAATAAAGCGTCATGGGGTTCTTTATAAGGCGTGATAATCAGCGCCAAAATTAAGGCTGTAATTAAGCTTGATTCTAAATTGGCCGGTGCCTCAAAAGCGTGTGCAAAAACGCTGTGGGTTATCCAGCAAATCAGGGTAATATAAGTAGCTGAAAAGGCGATTGCCCAGCCGTTGTATTGTAGTACTCCGGCAAAACTAAGCCCCATAGCAATTGCTAATAAGGCCAGCAGATAATACAGCAGTAGGCGGTACATGGTAATGTGATCAAGTAGGCGGTCGACTAGTTTAAGCATGGTTGACATACCTTTCAAAGCCACTGGTCATGGTGGCTAGGCCGTTCTGGCCAACGCTGTAAGCCTCTAAGTCGGGCCGAGCTTCAATAAAGCTAATGCCTTGCGGGCCCATGGCGTAAGCCGCGGTAGCGAAGCGGTCGACATCAAAAATACTCGGGCCGACCACTGTCAGTGAGGCCACAGCCGCCAGCTCGTCTTTAGGGTCGTGTGGGTTATAAATGTGTGGTCCGCGGATGTAAAGGCCGGATGTGGCGACAGCTTCACCGCTGACGGCCAAGACTTTAATTACTTCATCACGGTTAAATGGGTTACGTAAGCCGACCTGCCATGGTTGGTCTTTGGTGTTGACTCCCTTGGTCTGAATGTCGCCGCCGGCATCCACGTAATAGTTTTGGAAGCCCTGGCGCTCAAGTAGTTCGGCCGCGTTTTGGATGGCCCAGCCCTTAACTAGGCCGGATGGGTCGCGTTGTTTCTCATGCCGAATGTCGAAAAACCCGTCAGTTTCATTCTTGGTTTGCTGGCATAGCTCTAACACCTCCTTCATTTCATCACTCCACTTTGATTCAGTCAGGCCGCGGTTAACCCGCGAGATTTCACTATCTTTTTTATAGGTGCTGAAGCGCTGGTCCACACTGTCGAAATAATCAAAAACTCCGTCCAGATCAGATTGATCGGCCTCGATATCGACGATCTCCACGGTAATAGGCATGCCCATAATTAAGCGCGTCTGCTTCACGACTTAACCGACTTGGGCCTTTTGTAAGGCCGATCCCAGCGATTGAATAAAGGCCTGACTGGTATCTGTCGCCCCTGTAATTATATCAACATTGGCGTTCTGGGCCTGAATAGCCTCTTGTTTTAGGTAGGGCATAGCAGCTTGGTTAATACGTACCGAGTTATTCTGCTCGTTCGGGTACTGCAAAAACTGCACGTCGGTAATTTTGCCGCCGGAAATAGTGGCCTGCACCTGAATGTTTCCATAAAAAGCATCAGACGCGCTACCGGTGTAAGTGCCATCTTTGTAGGTCGCAGAGCTGGTGGAACTGGTGCTCGAACTACCAGAGCTGGATCCCGATCCAGACGATGAACTACTGCCGGAATTAGTAGAAGCAGCTTGCGAGTTATTAATTTTGGCTGCTGGCGCAATCACCGTGCCGCTGCCTTGGTGCCGCTGTTGCAGGCTGTAAAGCGCGAAAGTGACGATTACGAAAGCCGTCAGTAATAATTGCTTTGATCTCATACTTATATCTTATAGGTTAAGTGGTAAGACTTAAAACCGGCTTAGGATTGACCGTTAAAATCCCAATCTTTCGGCACATTTATTCTAAAGCTAAGTCAAGTATTTAGCCGGCCGTTAGCCAGATTAACTTGCTTCCAGGCATAAGCGCAATCATAATTGTGTTTATGGCTAAAACGTCCAAAAAAGACATCGGTGCTATTGTACACAAATCGGGGGTGTCTTTTAGGGTATGGGCGCCTTTTGCCGAGGCAGTGGCGGTAACCGGTTCCTTCAATAACTGGGCGGAAACACCGCTGGCCAACGAGAATGATGGCTACTGGGCAGCCGACATACAAGAGGCAGAGGCCGGGCAGGAATATAGATATGTTATCAATTCGGGGCACTCTAAATTAATTAAAAATGACCCACGGGCGCTGCAGTTGACCACCACCGCCGGTAATTCGGTAATAGTCGATACTCGGTTTGACTGGAATGGCGACGATTTTGATATTCAGGCGCCAGAAGAGCAGGTTATTTATGAACTTCATGTCGGTACTTTTAATCGGCCCGACCAGGCCACGACCGGTAGTTTCGAGCAGGCGATGGCCAAGCTGGATCATTTGGCTGAGTTAGGTATTACTACCATAGAGTTAATGCCTATCGGCGGCATGTCTATGGTGCGCGAATGGTGGGGCTATACGCCTGATTATATCTATGCCGTAGAGACTTTATACGGTGGCCGGCACCAGCTCCTGGAGTTCGTTAGAGCTGCCCATAAGCGTGGTATAGCCGTAATACTTGACGTTGTTTATAACCATTTTGGTCCGGATAGTAACTTGGACCTTTGGCAATTCGACGGTTGGAGTGAGAATGGCAAAGGCGGAATTTATTTTTATAACGACTGGCGCTCAACTACCCCATGGGCTGAAACTAGGCCGGATTATGGCCGCCCGGAAGTCCGCCAATACATACTCGATAACGTTAAACTATGGCTGCAGGATTGCCACTTAGACGGTCTGCGGGTCGACTCGACTATCTTTATTCGTAATGCCGAAGGCCATAACGACGACCCGGCAACCGATATTCCTGAAGGCTGGAGCCTGTTGCAGGCAATAAATACGCTAGCTCAGAAAATAAAGCCGCTGGCTTTAACAATTGGCGAAGATGTTGGCGTAAACAGTTATTTGACCAAGCCGGCAAGTCAAGCTGGCGCCGGTTTCGTTAGCCAATGGGGAGTGACTTTCCCCCATGCTCTTAGAACGGCGCTTGATCCAGTTAATGACGCCGACCGGAACCTGAACTTGATAATTGAGGAACTGAGCCGTGAATTTAATGGCAATCCTTTTCAGCGTGTGGTTTACAGCGATTCGCACGACAGTGCCGCCAACGGCTCCGCTCGTTTAAGTGAAGAAATCGCTCCAGGCCACCCCGAGAGCATTTATGCCCGCCAACGCTCCTTGTTGGCCGCAGTCATTGTGTTGACCACACCAGGCATCCCCA
This sequence comes from Saccharimonadales bacterium (SeqCode), assembly GCA_036276195.1. Classification (GTDB taxonomy): domain Bacteria; phylum Patescibacteriota; class Saccharimonadia; order Saccharimonadales; family UBA4665; genus DATBED01. The sequence goes on from DATBED010000031.1 coordinate 4,904, forward strand.
TGCTGCTGCAAGGGCAAGAATTCATGGAAGGCGGCAGTTTTAATGATTGGCAAGGCCTAGATTGGAATAATGCCGAACGCTACGCCGGCATCATCACGGCTTACAGGCACCTAATCGCTCTGCGCCGTGACCTTCACGGTGTCAGTAGTGGCTTAAAAGGTCAAAGTATCAAAATTATTCAGACAGATGACAGCAATAAAGTTCTCGGTTATCATCGCTGGAGTTGGGGTGGCCCAAAAGACGATGCTGTAGTCATTATTAATTTCAGTAACCAACAGTACGATAATTATGGCCTAAACTTTCCTCGTTCTGGCACCTGGAGGGTACGCTTTAATAGCAGTTGGAAGGGTTATAGCCTGGATTTTAAAGATGTACAAGTGCCGGATGTAGTCGTTGAAGCTAATCAAGGCAACTTGGTTCTACCAGCTTATTCGGCTATTATATTGTCACAAGACGCATGAAGAAAACCGACACTCAAAAACACCGCTGGCCAGAAGGCGCCATTGTTTACCAGATTTACCCGCGCAGTTTTTATGATTCGAATGGCGATGGGATTGGCGACATCCCCGGCATAATTAAAAAGCTAGACTACCTGAAAGACCTAGGCGTCAATGCTATTTGGCTATCGCCGTTCTACCCCTCGCCAATGGCTGACTTTGGCTATGATGTGGCCGATTACTGCGATGTTGACCCGATCTTTGGCGAGCTGGAAGACATGGATGAGCTGCTTAAAGAAGCGCACAAGATAGGTGTCAAAGTAATTGTTGACCTGGTGCCGAATCATACTTCCGACGAGCACGAGTGGTTCCGCCAATCTAAGCAATCGCGCGAAGACAAGTACTCGGATTGGTATGTCTGGAAGGATCCTAAGGGCCACGACCGTTACGGCCAACCGATCCCGCCTAACAACTGGCTTGAACTGTTGACGGGTGAATCGGCCTGGCAGTGGGAGCCGGAGCGCCAACAATTTTACTTGCACAGCTTCGACATCAAACAGGCCGATCTTAACTGGAGCAACCCCGAAGTGCGCGAAGCCTTTAAAGAGATAATGCGATTTTGGCTTGATCGGGGTGTTGACGGTTTTAGGGTCGACGCCGTGTCGTTCATGGCTAAAGACCCCCAGTTCAGAGATGAGCCGCTCAACCCACACTACAAGCCAGGGCCACATACCTGGAAATATCTGAAGTTGGAGCACCCTTATAATCAAGGCTGGCCACCGATGTATGCCTACTTAAGTGAAATGGCCGCCGTGCTAAAGGAGCCTAAGTACAGCCACTCTCACCGTTTTATGGTCACCGAAGCTTATACCAACGGTGATGATCCGGTACCGGAATATCTGGCCTTTTACGAGGGTATGGACCCTGAAGTGGCGGCACCGTTTAACTTTGAAGGCTTGAAATTACCGTGGCGGGCCGACATGTGGCGCAAATTCCTCAAGAACTTTCACACCGCACTGGACGATTTCAGTCCACTCTGTGTACCCAGCTATGCCTTTGGTAATCATGATCAAAATCGTTTAGCCAGCCGACTAGATGAACCGGCCGCTCGCGCCGCCGCCGTGTTGCTACTGACCCTGCCTGGCATGGCCTTCATTTACGACGGCGATGAAATTGGTATGCAGAACGGTCACATCCCGCCTGAGCTAGTTCAAGACCCGGGTGCTAAAGGCGGCTTTGGCCGTGATCCGGAGCGCACGCCGCTGCAGTGGTCGCCAGCGCCTAACGCCGGTTTCTCGACTTCCAGCCAAACTTGGCTACCGGTGGCCGACAATTACAAAACCGTCAACGTAGAAACTGAAAGCCAGGATCCTGATTCGTTCCTGTCGCTCTACCGCCAGCTGACCCAGCTGCGCAATACTAGTAAATCACTGCGCTATGGCAACTTAGAGGTCCTCGACATTGGCGACGACAAAGTCCTCTGTTTTACCCGCACCGAAGCCCGGCAGCGACATCTAGTACTGGTCAATTTTTCTAAAGAACCCCAAAACTTAACGGTGGAGCCGCTGGGCCGTTTCGTTCTATCATCAGATCCCAAATCCATGCTGCCAAGCACTAAAGGCAAACTCCACCTTCGGGCCCACGAAGCCGCCATTTTCGTGGACTAGACCCGGACCTAGTGTGTTCGCTGTTTGCTGCCCTTCAGCAGCGATTGAAGCGAAATAATAATCACAGGAATACTCAGAATGCCAGTTAGGTATTGGGGCAGAGTAGTAACTTCTCCTGGTTTAAAAATGTCGTGAAAAAATAAAAGATCAATGAACAGGAAGCCAAGAATAAGTACTGCGTACATTGCTTTTTTCATAGCCCTATTTTACTACAAAACGCAAGTTTATATAAGTATAACGGCTCTGGCTTCCAGACCGACAAAGCCGGTATTGTAGATATTGGTTTCGCCTGGGCAGCGTACATCATTGACCCAGACCATAACGCGATCAACATACTACAGACTAAACAAGAACTCTGACTAGCGCTTATGATGGTCGGTGAAGAAGTAAGCAATCGCGACAAATGGATGGATTATAAACATTCCTACTATCCACCAGGCTTTTGCTTTATCGCTAAGCTTTTTGTTAATGGCTGCATCAATAATCATCCATATTTCAAAGGCGAGAATCAATAACGCGACGACAACAATGATTGGTAGCCAGACACCCAAGTGCCATGCATGATGACTGTACATGAACGCAGTATAGCACTACTGGAATAAAATCTAAGTTAGTGATTATTGAGGCGAGCAGCGATTGCGAATTGCATAAAATAAGCTTCTAGTGTTGGATCAACTTTATCTGTTGTTACTGACTCAGCGAATAGCTCGCGGGCATAGAGCAGCTCCCTCAGCCCCGCTTTATTTTGATCTGCCCAAAGTTGCGCGGTTTCGTCTATCAAATCCAGCCCTCGATAAAAAGCGGCTTGAGATCTACTAAGTTTTCCCTCGCGTTTTGCATTTAAGGCTCGCCCAACTTCTGAGCCGATATTACCCATTTGATCAAACACATCCATTGCGGCCCATGCCGTAGTATCGAATACGTGATCAGTCATGAACTATCTCTTTAACCAGGTCGATTATCTGCTGTTTTTTATGTGGGTCTAAAACATCTTTTGACGCGTTTTCTTGGCTGGGCCGTATGTTTATCATTGAATCGAACTCTATAAAATCATCTGTTCCATAATCTTCAGGGTGCAGATTAATTCCCCAAATGTCATTCTGCTTTGAGCCATTTTCCATTAGGTAGGCTTCACCGTCTGCGTGCATACCCATATCAACAATCAAGACCTTTTTTACTATATCAACATCTGCTTTTACTAGGCTGCCGTACATTTTTTGAGCCATTTCTGACAATTCTGAAATGTTGATGTCGTTTATAACTTTCATGCAGACAGTATAACAAAAAACAGAGTCATCTTACCTCTGTTTAAGCATAAATGGATTGGAGAGCCATCGTTTGTGCTATTGTAACTAAAATTAAACTGAGCGAACATTATAATAACTTTCGTCGCGCCATTAGGTGTCTGCAATTGAGTAGGTTAAAATATAGCCAAACGACTTTTGCGGAAATCGAGACAATTATATGAAAAACCCAGATGGGTACCCCGTATATGAACATGCGTCGAGGGGCGCGCATGATTTGCTTTTGAACCGCGAAGCTGAACACAAGGAAGCAGGTCACTATACGGGATTGACGTCACCTAGCCGCAACCGTTGGTATCAGGGCAGAAAATTTGGCTGGGATCACCTCAAGCATATTATAATTTTCTCACGTGATGGCAGCCCGGAAAGTTTGGCGGCCGCCGAGACGGAACTCATTGCTACTTACGCTGATCAACTTGATTCAGGTCAGGTGCCCAACCAAGTACATCTATATGGCAAACACACTATTGAATCAAAAGTTACAGGCTCCAAAAAGCATAATTTATATGGCCAGCCGCCTATGGGAGGCATTGCCGGAATTGAGCTCTATCATGCTCTGGAAAAACAATCGCCGGGCGCTGCTAAAGGTTTCTTCAGCCGGATTTACCCCAAACTAGTTAAAGAGGCCCGCTATTGGCCAACCAACATGAGTAACGGGCCTAAAGATTTTCGAATTGGAGTTATTGCCGGTGAAGAGACGGGCATGGATGAAAGCCCCATCTTTGACCACCAACTACCGATTAAAAGAAAGCTGCGCAATGGTATAGATACACCGGCAGCAATCAATGCGGCAAATATGGCCATCCACTTTACTGGTCGCCTGCTGCTAGACCGGCGAAGGAACGCCCTGGAAGATAATGAAGAACGCCTACAAAAAGCCAAAGAAATTTTCTGGGTTATGCCTGTGCAAATGCAGGCTTTGGTGACGGCCAATCTCCGTTCATTGGCCAAGTTGGCTCAAAAATTGGACGAACATGAGGAATCTAAAATATTAGCCAAGGCCGCTGAAGATATTGAGACACAAGTATTGAATGATATTGATGATCTTACGAGCCCCGGCATGTGGGATCCTGAAGCCCGCGGCCGCCGCGGTATGTTCCGAGATTTAGACCGGCATGGCCGGCCAATAACCGCCGAAAGCCGATCCGGCGAGATTACCGAAGAAACCACCGTATCTAACCTAATGACTCTGTTATTTCCAACCATTAAAGAACGTCAGTTATCTTCAGTCGTGGATATGGCTATGGAAGAATTTATGGACGAATATGGCCTTAGCACCGTGGGCAAGAAAAGCCCTAGCTATGACCCCAATCATGGCGAAAAGGAAAGCGGTCGCTGGCGCGGGCCGGCCTGGTTAGACCAAGCCTGGTTTTTGGCCGAGGGTTTGCTTGTTCAGATTAACAGGGAAGACTTAAGTGCTGAAGTAAAGGGTAAGTGCAAACAATTATTAAATCAATTGCGTGAGACGTCTCTAAAAACACTTGGCAAGTGGGAAGAGGAAGGCACACCTACACCAGAATACTATAGTCACCTTACCGGCAAAGCTTTTCGATTATACAGAGTCAAATGGTTTGCTTGGAATAAGCTCGGTTACGTCATGCCGCCTGCTACAAACCTAAGTGTCTTTGCCGAGGCCTTATTAAAGCGTATAGGGTTTGACGAAGAAGAACAAAAACCGCTAGCCGCTTAGTTAATAAAGCCTAATTCAGGTCAAAGAAGATTAATTACTAAGAGCATCCTGTCTTCGCATCCATTGCTTAAAGTCTGCTGGTATATTTTCTAATCCGCGGCAAGCAATAGCTACTTCATTACCAAAATCAGTTACAGTAACTTCTTCTAATTTAACCTTTCGTCGCTCAGTTAAAGGGGGTTCTATTTCAACCATTCCTATTTCCACAAGACTGCAAAGCTCAGGGAATGGTGTAGACCTGAAAGCTTCTCGAAGCTTAAGGTCAGGCATTTTGGCTGACATTCCCAAAAGCAACTGTAGGCGAAAAGGCAATTGCTCAGCCACCTGACTTGGGCTTAAAGGCTCATCTCCATCTGTTTCAAACTTAATGGGACCAATCATGTGATTATAATATCTAATCTATTTGTAGGCAGCAAGCTTAAACAAAATCAGAACTTAAAATTTAGAAATAAACATAAACGGTATTGGAGGGCCACCGTCATCGTTACACCAACCGGCCCGGTGGAGTTAGGTACATAAATAAAAAACAATAGCAGATGTAGCTGAGGCAGTTAATAATGGTATGCCCAAGCCAAAAGTGACGGCGGCCAAATTCTGTAATAGGGAGCTGATGTAACCATGCTCGTTGGTTACCATGAGATATATTAAAAATATCGTAATAATGAGAATGAGCAGTAACACACTCACGGCCGCCAAAAGCCAGGCAATCTTCTTGTGCCTATGCCGCGTAGTATTTGAGCGATTGATGAGTAATCTACTTGTTGTTGCTGAGCTAAAAATAACGGATATCATAAGTAGGACAGTGAAAACAAGTCCACTACGGTCGACAATAGGCGGGCTGTCACCATATATACTCTGACAGATCGCGGGAGACGACTCATCCAGATTATTAAGGTTAATACAGCTCTGACCATACTGCCAAAAAACCCAGGCACCAAAAGTTAAAGCAATTAACAGCAAAGAGACTTTACCTAATTTGGAGGTTGGTAATTTAATGTGCCGCATCACTGAATAATAGCAAAAACCTCTATAACAAAGTTCTATTACGCTTATACTGGAGGGCCACCGTCATTGCTATATCAACAAAATTTCAAAATATTGTAGTTGACGTCTAGACGTCAAAGCGCTAATATAGTGTTATGAGTAACGACAATTCTAAAACAACTCTTTACTTAAGCCCTAGTGTTCGCAAGGCTTTGAAGAAACGCATAGTAGATACTAATCAAACAATGTCTGAATATGTAGATCGTGCCGTTGCATATGCAATTGCTGAAGATCTAGAAGACATTGAAGCTATAGAAGAACGTCGCAATCAGCCTACTGAATCCTTAGAAGAGTTTCTGAAGGCGCTTAAAGCTGATGGTCTCATACAGAGTTGAAGTCAATAAGAAGGTTCGAAAAAAAGACCTACCTTCAATACCGCCAAAAGACGTAAATCGAATTATTGAAGGAATAAAGGAGTTGGCCAAGAATCCTTATCCACCTGGGGCTGTGCGTCTAAAGGGAAGAGAAGAATGGCGAATACGACAGGGAGATTATAGGATCCTCTATATCGTAGAAGAAAATATAGTTACTGTCTTTGTAGTCAAAGTCGGACACCGAAGAGAGATCTATAAAGGATAAATTGCTGGAGGGCCACCGTCATTGTTGTATCAACTAGCCTGCGCCAAGTTGTTGAAGCACATAATCTGTATCACAAAAGTCTTCAAACACAATAGATGCTCCACTGGACCTTAATATTTCCGTGCCAACAAAGCCATTTGATACACCAACTGCGTGTATAGCTCCCGCTCCAAGCGTAGCCTCAATATCGAGCGGAGTATCACCAATTGAATACACATTTGGTATTTTTTTGGCAAAACCAGCCCTCGCTATGGCAAGAGTAACTAAATCGGAGCGTTTATCATGAGGATCATCACCATAAGCGCCAACCGTGAAGAAAGAGTAAATATCCACGGCTTCTAGTTTTAATTTTGTTATTGCTTTTAGATTGCCGGTAATCAAGCCTAGTACATGCCCTCTTTTTTGGAGCGCCTCTAATAGCTGCCTTACACCCGGCAGTATGCTCATAGATGATTTATCAAAGGATTGAGCATGGGTTACTTCTAATTCAGCAATTAAAGCAGGTAAATTATCATCTATTTGGTGCTCGTCCCAGCCCTCACTTACCAATAGTTTTGCAAGTATAAGTTTGTCAGTCATGCCAGAAAAATCCTGAGCGTCATCAATGCTTACGCCATATAAATTACGTATTGGTTTGGCGTAAGACTTATCACCCGTATTTGTGGTTAGTGTTCTATCAACGTCAAATAGGTATAGATTGGGCATAGTCAGAGTATATCAAAAGCTTCTGCAAGACACCCCCTGTTATAAGCATAAGCGTAGTGGAGGGCCACTGTGTACGCTATCGCAACTGAAATTCGAGCCAACAAATAACAGTTTATTGCTACAATAGCAACATGAAGCTTTACAAGTCAAAATATCGAAAACTGCCTGGTAGTTCCTACGACGAGGTAGCTCCACTTGCTCGTAAAGAGTTTCATCGTGTTAAGAAGCTAACAAAACGTCAGCCCTATGTAAGGTCTGTATACTTTGCCAAGAACAAAGTATTTTTATCGTTATTCTGGGAACATCTTGCTCAGAAACATCGTGGCGAAAAAGCTGCCCGTCTCAAGCTGTACATCTGTGCTTTGGATTTGCTTCGACACTCACCCCACACGCCAGACACTATTTTTGATGCCAAAAATCTCAACATACTATTACACCGCTTCACTGGTGAAACAGAAGACGGCACTCTATTTTATGTGCAAGTTAAACATGATAAACGCACAGGTCGTAAAGATTTTATGTCGGTTTTCCCTAAAGGCAAGCAGAAATAAAAAGGCCTTCCGCATTGTAGCCTAGAAACTACGGGCCGAAGGTCTTACTAATATACTAGCAAAAGCCGAAGCATATGTCAATCTGCTGGAGGGCTACCGTGGACGCGGTAGCAACTGAATTGATAAGAAATAAGCAGGTATTTATTGCCTCGACTGACCTTTTGCACTAGGTATATTGCAGACCAAAACAGCTGATGCGGTCTTGTGGTCATGGACAACCAACGTTACATGGTCTCCAATTTTCAAACCAGACGCAGATATCGTACCTGTCGAGTTTCTGATATCTGTTTCCGCTGTAAGATTAATGGTCTGCACAACCCCGTCATACCGCTTAATGGTGATAGCGGAATCTCCCTTGCTGATAATCTGTCCTGTGCCATCTGTATTACCGCAGAGATTTCCGCTTTGAGGAATCGCACTTTGTTTATGGTCACCGTTTGGATAAATGGCATAAGACGTAACCATAGCGGCAATAATGACAACTAGAGCCGTAGTAAGTATCTTTTTCGATTTACCACTCAAGGCTACATCTCTCTGCGGTCGTTCAGCGATATATTTCAAGAGGGAGTGCCTTACTATCTTCCAGTTGCGAGAATGGTTGCTATAAATGCGTATAAATAGGATAAATAACAGATAGCCAATTGCAGCTCCTGTAGTATTGAATATCACGTCATTAATATCGGCAGTCCTGAACGTCATGTGCGCTATGATGCCGGTCAGCAATTGCAAAAGCTCAATTGCAATGCTAAACAGTGCGCCAGTGATAACTACTTTTCTCATTTGCAGCTTCGTAACAAAGGGTAGCCCAAACCCAAACGGAATGAACAACAGGATGTTAAGTAGCGAGGTCTTAACATCTGCCAGTCTGAGCGCAACTAGTGGAATGAGATTAATGCCCTGTGCGACCGTATGCGCTTTCAACATAAGGTGGCTTGGACTTAACCAGTTCAGCAGAAACAGTGACTGAAACTTAAATATTGTGTAGTACAGAACGGAAATTATATAGAAGTAGAATATCGTGAAGAACAGTAAGTATACGAAGCTAGTATATTTCTTTAACCGAAGGAACGCAGCAACACCAAGCCAAATCAGGCCACAGAGTAGCACGGTCGAAACATCTAGCACCTTGATTAAAGTATGTATGTTCATATTTAGTTAGTATTCTGACGTACTATCATAATTTAAGAACATGAAAATTTGCTGGGTACTGTCATCCTATTCAAAAGTTCGTACGTCTACTTGTTTACCAACAAGTGACATCAGCATGAATAAGGTAGTCTGTGGCAAACTTTTCATTAATTCTAATCATAACAAATACCATGGTGGAATCGAACCAAATTAACAGATATAAAAAAGCTCCTCCTAACAGAGAAGCTGTACATTCGAACTAAATTGTATCTGTTGGCAAAAATTGGAGGGCCATAGTAGACGCTATCGCAACTAAAATTAAATCGAAGCCCATCAGTAATGGCGTACGAATGGGTTATTTGGCAAATGAAAAGCTATCTATCATAGTTTGTGAGACGGCTGAAAGGGGTTGACCATTAATCTTGCCGAACTTATCGGCGTCAGTTTGCAAAGTATAGTCAGCCGCAGAGAGTAAATATACTTTTCCTTTATAAATAAACCGGCATATATTTGTTCTATAGCCGGCAGGCATATTAAATTCTGCTTTCTGATATTGCGTTATTAAACACGAACCGCTAATCCCATTCTTTGTAATTGTAGCGGTTGATGTGGTCATAGAAGGATACTCAGCTTTTTCCGCTTGTAATGACTGAGGCGTTAATGTTGATAGATATTCCTGGTCTCCATCAGAACCTGGAGGATAAATACTAACTCCAAATACGGGAATTGAATTTTCGACTTGCGAACCTGGGCTACCTATATCAACTCCTGAATTGAATGTCCCATCAATTGAAGAAGTGTTTTGAGCATCTAGATGCCATGAGTGGGAGTTGTCGTCAATAGGATATTTATATGAAAAATTGTAGGTTTGATTATTGACGGTTTGCCACCCAGAAGTATCTACACCCGTGTTACTATCAACAGTATTTTTACTGACAATTGACTTATTAGACGAGGATTTTTTTGCCGATGAACTGTTAACGGTAATAGCGACCTTTGGCTTAGTTTTTATGAACTGAAGTGTGATAAATACGCCAGTGCAAGTAAGTAAAATAATTGAAATTATAATGACTGGTAATTTTTTTCGGTGATACAGTGTTGATTTATTATCTTGTGCAAAAGGTCCATTCGATAAATTATTAACTGTGTTTACCGAACCTATTGTTGGATTTGGTTGTTGTTCACTGACTACTACTTGGCTCGACTGGAAGTTTTGCAAATCGTTGTTTGTTTCTAAAGAAGGTTTTTCATCCATTCCTCAATTGTAACAACTGTCTACTGATGTCAAAACGCTTACGGTATTGGAGGGCCATCGTGGAAGCTGTAGCAACCGCACTCAAGATGCAGGACAACTGCTTTATAGCTAACTTTTAGAAGTATAATGATGTTATGAAAATAAAAGGAGTCAATTACGATGTCGGTACAGTAATGGGTGTAGATTGGCGACCAGACTACAACCCTCAAGTCGTAGAGCGGGAACTTGAAATTATTAAGAACGACTTGCACTGCAACGCTGTCGGTATTAGCGGCAAAGACATTGGCCGTGTGATCTTGACGGCAGAGGCCGCCTTAAACCAGGGACTTGAAGCGTGGTTAAATCCAGCCGATTGGACTAATAAACCACCAGAACCGACACTTGCCTATATTACCGAAGCAGCTAAGGCAGCCCAACCACTACATGAACGATATCCAGGCAAAGTCGTATTCAGTGTCGGTTCGGAGTTTACGCTGTTTATGCAAGGTATCATTCCGGGCAAGACATTTATGCATCGTTTGCAGACCGCTTTTAGTGCTGAGTACCAAGAGTCTCCTGACAAGCGCAACAAACCACTCAATGACTTTCTGGATCAAGTCAGTAAAGAAGTACGAGCCGTATTTGACGGTCCGATCATGTACCGCTCACTGGTTTGGGAGGAGGTCGATTGGACTAACTTTGATTTTATTGGTGTTGACCACTATTGGGCTGAGAAGATAAAAGACAAATACATAGATATGGTCAAACCACTGTTTACTCATGACAAGCCGGTTATAAATACAGGGTTTGGCTTTAGCACAACTACCGCTCCTGCCAATGGCGTAGCGTCTACCCTTGGTAACGTATCTGTACTCAGGCTAGCACTGCATCAACAGCCTGGTATCGGGAGGTTTATACGGCCGAAGCTCAAAGTTATTGACGAGCGAAGCGAAGCACTCCAAGCTAAACGTTTGATTGATAACCTAAAGCTAGTCGATAAAGCCGGTTTTGAGGGCGCATTTATAGATACGTTTATATACCCAGTTAGACCGTATAGCGATATCCCGAAATACGATTTAGACAGAGAAAGCTCTAGCTTAGTGAAATACTTCGAAGGTGGCAGGCACGGCACGACCTACCCTGATATGACCTGGCAGCCGAAAGAATCCTTCAACGCTGTCGCTGGTTACTACTCAAAACACTAAGCGTTTCAGCTTCAAAGTATGACTAACTCTTAGAAGTTACTGTAGTAATATACAACTAAATTGGAGGGCCAGGAGGGACTCGAACCCTCGACACCCTGCTTAAGAGGCAGGTGCTCTAACCAGCTGAGCTACTGGCCCGTGAGCTCAAATTTTAGCAAGGTACCTCTGTTTTGGCAAGTTTGACGGGGCTTTTGGTACAATGAAGGTAATGCGGTTCTTGAATGGAAAAGAATTGGCCGGCTACATTAAAGAGCGACAGGCTAAGCGGGTGCGTTCCTTGCGCCAGGCACACGGCGTGCAGCCCAAGCTGGCAATTGTGGTGACCATAGATAATCCTGTCACTGGCGTTTATATACGAAAAAAGAAACGTTATGGCGAGGACATTTTAGTCGACGTTGACATTTACCAGGTTAAACAAACAGAGGTACGTGAATTACTTAACAGGTTAAGTAATGATGAAAGTGTGCACGGAATAATCGTGCAGTTGCCTCTGGAGGATCGTTCTGAAACTGATGAGATTGTTAACTTAGTACCAGCCGAAAAAGACGTGGACGGCTTGAACAACAAGCCAATTTATGACCCCGCCACAGCGCTGGCCATTATGTGGTTACTATCTGGTTATAACATCGATTTGACTAGCAAAAATGTCGTGCTGATCGGCCATGGCAAGTTAGTCGGTCAGCCGCTAGAACAAATGCTTTTAGCGTCGGGTATTACGCCGACTGTTATTGATGTGAGTACACCGAATCCTAAAGAAATAGCTATTCAAGCCGATGTGATCGTGACGGCAACCGGCCACCATCGAGTACTGACTTCCGACATGATTAAGCACGGAGCAGTAGTAGTCGATGCTGGTGTGGCTAGCGAGGGCAATAAGACGGTGGGCGACGTGGCATCGGAGGTTTATGAAGAGCGCGATGATATCACTATTACGCCGTTAAAGGGCGGGGTAGGGCCGCTGACTGTCACGGCGCTGTTTGATAATGTTATTCGGGCAGCCGAACGAGTAGCAGCTAAACATAAGGCATGAAAATCGGCGTGTTCGATTCCGGTGTGGGTGGCTTGAGTGTCGCTAATGCTATTCAGGCGGCCCTACCGGAGCACGAAATTATCTTACGCGAAGACAGGGCACATTTGCCATATGGCACCCGGCCGCCGCAGGAACTGCTCCAGCTAGTGGTGCCGATTTTTCAGGAAATGGTTGATACGGGTTGCCAGGTGATCGTGGTGGCCTGCAACACGGTTTCAACTACCTTAATAGATAGCTTACGCCAGCGCTTTGAAGTGCCCTTAGTGGCGATTGAACCGATGGTCAAACCGGCATCTGAGCTAACTAAATCACGCATCATTGCCGTCTGCGCCACACCGACTACCTTAGCCAGTATCCGCTATACTCGCCTGAAAGACATGTACGCTAAAAATATAAAAGTGCTGGAACCGGACTGTGCCGACTGGGCGGTTATGATTGAGCACAACCAAATAGACGACCAAAAAGTTATATCTCGTATGACGGAGGTACTAGATGCTGGAGCCGATGTAGTCGTGCTGGCCTGCACACATTACCACTGGATCGAAGACAAAATCAACGAGCTGGCGGCTGGTCGTGCCCAGGTTCTACAACCAGAGACGGCCATTATCCGCCAACTCAAGCAAGTGCTTGCACGGCTTGCTTAAACTGTTCGCCCCGGTCTTTATAGTTTTTGAACATGTCAAAACTGGCGCAGGCCGGTGACAGCAGCACGACGTCGCCAGGCTGCGCTAGCTGGTGGGCTTTGCCAACAATTTCCGCCATTGAAGTGCCACCAGGTGTGAAGTCGGTAAAACCGGTCTTTTCCAGCGATTCCTGGATACGGGAAGCTTGGCTGCCAATTAAGAGCACTGTCCGAACATTACCGGCAACTATAGCTTTGGCAAGTTCGTTGTAATTGGCACCTTTATCCGAGCCGCCTAATATGATAATTTTCGGTTGCTCGAAAGCCTGAAGGGCGACTATGGCAGTTTCCGGAGCGGTGCCGAAACTGTCGTCATAGTAACTAACGCCATCAACTTCGCGCACCAACTCTAAGCGGTGCTCCAGGCCGCTGAAGTTGGTTATAACCGATCTTATGGCTTCGACATTTTGGGTAATCTGCCAGATGGCTGTGACAGCGGCACAGGCATTTTGCCAGTTATGCCGGCCTAATAGTTTAAGCTCCGCGACCTGGCAAATATCTTGGCCGTCAAGCTTGATTGTGCCGCCTTCTACGAAGGCGCCAGGCGGCGCAAAGTAAGGGATTTTATGGCCACGACTGCTGCTGGCGATTAGCTCTGATAGTTCACTGCCAGCCAAGAAGATGGCCACGTCCTCATCTGTTTGGTGGGTAAAGAGCTGCGACTTGGCCAGAGTGTAATCATTAATATCTGGGTGCCAATCGAGGTGCTCGGGCACCACCATTAAACAAACGGCGATGCGCGGTGAGTACTTAAGATCGATCAACTGAAAGCTTGAAAGTTCCAGCACTACCCAAGAGTCTTGCTTGAGTTCCGATACGAAACTAAGCGGCGGCACGCCGATATTGCCGCCTAGCCTAACATGTTTACTATCGGCTTCTAACATCTTAGTAATTAGGGTAGAGGTAGTGCCTTTGCCTTTGGTGCCAGTCACGCCAATCAGGTTTTTAGTGGGGCTGGCTTTAAAAAACTCATTTATATGGGTGGTGATTTTGTCGGCCACGGCCGGATTTTTGGTCAGGATTTTTTGCGGTGCCAAACCAGCCGTGCGCACCAGCAAGTCAAAACGGTCTAAATTATCTAAGTAGTTTTCGCCTAGCACCGTTGGCACGTCTTCAGGCACTGTCACTTTGGGGTTGCGGTCACAGATGGTTATCTGGTGCCCCTGGGCTTTGAAATACTCGAACGATGATCGCCCCTCTATGTCGAAACCTAACAGCGCTATTTTCATCTATTATGCCAAGTGTTTTTTTACCAGCTCGGCGACCTGGCGGGGAGTCATGTCGGCCTTCAGGATTACGCCATCTACACCCAGATCGTGTACCTTATCGGGAATTTCTTGCTCGCCCATATTGGTTAGAATAATAACTTTAACCTGCTTGCCCCAAACGGTGGCCCGCAGCTTTTCGAGCATTTCGTCGCCGGTCATTTCCGGCATCATCAGATCGAGCAAAATAATGTCCGGCCGCATCGATTCGGTTAACTCTAGACCTAGTTTGCCGTTTTCGGCCGTCTCAACCGTGAAACCTTCCGCCTCAAATTTGAAGCGGTACATCTGGCTAATGGCCTGATCATCCTCGATAATAGCGATTTTGGGCATAAACTCCTCGCGAACTGCTATAGTTATGAAAGCTACTACAACATTATAGAACTAATTTATGCACAGTACACTTTTTATTGCGGTTATGGCCGGTCTTGGCGGCATGCTTGGGTGGGGTGGGGCTGACTTCTTCGCCAAAAAAACGGTTGATCATGTGGGGCCAATCAAAAGTTTGGTTTGGGCACATAGCTGTGGTACGGCTTTATTCGTAGTGCTGGCCATAGGCCAGCTTTTGCTCAAGCGCTCCGTACCTCTACCACACGGCGTGGCTTGGCTGGGGCTTTTAGGGTTTGGCATACTGCAGATGTTGGTTTATTGGCTGGTATATAAAGGGTTCGAAAAGGGGCAGCTGGCGGTGCTAAACCCGGTGTTCGCTTCCTTCACGGGCATTGTCGCTCTAGTAGCCATTATAGGCTTTGGTGAACATGCCAATGCCCGTTTATTGATTGCCTTGGCAGTCCTTTTTGCTGGAATCATTTTACTAAATGTCGACCTTGAAGGGCTCAAATCCAAACAGCTTAACCTGGTACCTGGCTTAAAAGAAGTCGGAGCAGCCACTGTATTGGCGGCCATTTGGACGCTAGGCTGGGATAAATTCGTTAGCGGCCAAAACTCTTTTTCTTACGCGCTTTTTATGTACGCCTTTATGACCTTAGCGGCTTTTGTCTTGGCTTATATTATGAAAGAGAAATTGTCTAGTGTGCCTTCACGGGTTCGCCCTTATCTAATATTTATGGGGGCTGGTGAAACAATTGCTTATTTAGCAATCAGTTGGGGCTATAGCTCCACTAACCTAACTGACATCGTGGCTTTAGTTAGTGGCGCCTTTTCCGTACCGACTGTAATACTGGCTTACCTATTCCTGAAAGAAAGGGTGACTAAACTCCAAACAGCAGCTATTGCAGTAATAATTGTCGCTATCGGCATAGTCTCCTTAGGTTAGATTCAAGAAGTACTTGGAATAGTGCTTAAGCTTTGTTAAAATAAGGGCTGCTTTCTTAAAACAAAAATGTCCATACCAATCATACAAGAATCAGATTTGCTACAGCAAGCGCGCCTGCTAAACTACAAGACGCCTTTTTTCTTCACGCAGCGCAGCATATTAAAGCACAACTACCATACTTTTACGCATCTGTTTGACAACGTTGAGATTTACTATGCTCTTAAGGCCAATTCTGATCCGAAAATACTGGGCTATTTAAACCAGCTAGGTTGCGGCTTTGAAGCAGCTTCGGCTTTTGAAATAGAGATGTTACTGGATGTAGGTGTTGAACCATCCAACATCATTTACGGCACATCCATTAAACCGGCGGAACATATTAGCCAGGCATTTAAATCTGGCATCAAGCGTTTTGCAGCCGATTCTAAAGAGGAAATTGATAAGATTGCTGAAAATGCTCCTGGCTCCAAGGTGTTCGTGAGAGCAATTGTAGATGATGACGGCAGTGTTTTCATGATGTCGGAGCGCTTTGGCGCGCCGGCTGAAATAGTTAAGGACCTGGTTTTGTACGCTCGGAGTTTGGACCTCAAAACCTATGGCCTTAGTTTTTACGTCGGTTCGCAGGCTGCGCACGCCAATATGTGGGCCAAAGGCGTGCGGCGGGTCAAGCCGATTATTGAAGCACTCAAGAAGGAAGGTGTGGTGCTAGAGGTGCTGAACATTGGCGGCGGCTTCCCGGTACACTACAACCATTATCAAGATACACCAGAGCTACGCGACATAGTTGTTAAAGTCCATAACGAATTACACACACTGCCATATATTCCTAAATTAATTATGGAACCGGGCCGCGCTATGGTAGCCACTTCAACCGTCTTAGTTAGCGAAGTTATTGCTCGCAATGACCGCTCCGGCAAGCCCTGGCTGTGCCTGGACGCCGGCATTTATAATGCCTTGTTTGAGGCTATGATTCACCAGGGCTCCACTCGTTATCCGGCGCAAATGCTTAATCCGCCAACCGAGCCAGCCGAAACCGAATTGTTTACTTTGGCCGGTCCTACTGGTGATAGCCTGGATATTATTGCTCGTGGCGTAGAGTTGCCGACCTACGTCGGTATAGGTGATAAACTAGTCTTTGAGAACGCCGGGGCCTATACACACATCATGGCCAGTCACTTTAATGGCTTTCCCATCCCACCCCTTTATATTAGTTGACATTAACTTCTAAAAAGCTTACGTTAATAGTAAGTACTTATCGGATAAAAATGAAAAACCTAAACCTATTTCAAAAGCTTATAACCGCTTACTTTGTCGTAATGGTTATTTTTTGGGCAGTCTTGTTTTTAACTCATCATAAAAGCGGCAACCTGACTTACTGGTACTCTTTCCTCTTTGGCTTAATTCCTCTGTTAGGGGGGGTAGTTGGTATGGTCAAGGCAAATCTGTGGGGCGGTTTGGCCAGTGCTCTGGGGAAGGCTGTCTTTTTTGTATCACTCGGTCTGTTTTTATGGGGCTTTGGCGAAACAATCTGGTCGTACTATAACTTTTTCAAGCACGTACCGGCGCCGTATCCTTCTGTAGCCGATATTGGGTTTGCGCCCAGTATATTTTTCTGGATACTAGGCACTTTCTTTTTATCGGCCGCCACGGGAGCACGGCTAGCCTTAAGGCGCTCACTCCGGGCTAAAGTGTTCGTGGTGGCCGCGCCACTGATTTTATTAGTTCCCTCATACTACGTACAAGTACATCTTGCGCGGGGAGGTGTGCTAATACCACCTGGCGAGACTTTGCTGAAGACTATTTTAGATATTGCCTACCCGATCGGTGACTTTCTGGCTTTAATCTTTGCCACTTTGGTATATGCTTTGTCGCGGCGCTACTTTGGCGGCCTTTATCGGGCGGCTATTCTACTGCTTTTGACTGGACTGGCAATTATGTATTGTGCCGATTCAATCTTTTCTTATACGACCACTAAGAATACCTACTACAACGCCGATTGGGGCGATCTATTACTTACCGTAGGTTTGTATGTGATTACCTTAGGAATATTAGCCTTTGCGACTAAGCCATTTGTTGACCAACAGTCTGCCGCGCAAGCTAGCGGAGAAGCTTAGATGGATATTTTTGATCAAATAGTTGTCAAAATCATTAAGGCGCAAGAGGCAATTATTGGACCGGTAGCAATCGAGCAGGCTCAGCGAGTACCTCACCTTAAAATAGACTGGGAAAAGCAGGAGGTCGACATTGACGGTGACAAATTGCAGACGGTGAATGCCCTGGTGGATGTGTATCAGGAGCTATTTGGCCAAATCTCTAAAGAAGTTTCCAAAGAGGCCGCTGCATCTCTTTTGGCCCAATTGCCGAGTGGACAGCTGCCCGAGGCTCTGAAATAGCCGGTAGGTAAATTATGCCGGAAGATGTTGAGGCGAAAGACACGCAAGCAGAGGATCGGTTAGTCCGGCCCTTTCAACGGCGGCGGCAGTTGGAGCGCGACCTTGAACATATTACGGCCGAGATGTACAAACGCAATCTGGAGCTGGCCGAAACCAATAAGACCTTAATCTTATTACGTACCATTGACGCTTTAGTCTTGGAATCACACACCTCACTCAAGATGGTTTGCGAACATATTGCCCAGGCCATTGCCCAAACCACTGACTACCCTTTCGTTGGTGTGTTAACCCGCTCCGCTCGAATCAAGGATGTGATGGTCTTAAATGGTTTAAGCGGTGGCTCTGGACTGGGCAAAAACTTCCAACCCGAAATTGTCTTTGATAAGCCGTTGCACCTTAAGTTAACACACCCCTGGTTCAGCCAATTTAACAGTACTTGCTTAATTGATCTCGACTCGCAAACTAATGAAACGCTGGCCGATGTTTTGGATTGTGCCCACAGCGATATTAGGCGATTGAGGGAGGCCTTACCACTTAAATCACTCTATATAATGAAACTGCTGGCCCGACGTCAAATAGTCGGCTTGCTGGTGATTGGTTTTTTAACGCCGTTGGGCCAGCTCAGCGAAGCCGACACGGCCTTAATGGATCGTTTAAGCGAAAGTATTGGCGTAGCGTTAGACAACAAGCTGTTATTTGAAGAAAACCAACGTGTGCTGCGGCAACTCAAGGAGTCAAATTCCAAATTACTGGCACTCGATGAGGCCAAGGATGACTTTATTAGCATGGCCAGCCATCAGTTGCGCACGCCGCTGACCAGTGTTAAAGGCTACATCAGCCTG
Source organism: Saccharimonadales bacterium (SeqCode) (assembly GCA_036276195.1). Taxonomy (GTDB): domain Bacteria; phylum Patescibacteriota; class Saccharimonadia; order Saccharimonadales; family UBA4665; genus DATBED01. The sequence continues at coordinate 23,933 of DATBED010000031.1, forward strand.
GTACTGGAAGAGGATGCCGGTAAGATTTCACAGCAGCAGCATAAACTGCTCGGCCAGGCCTTTTCCAGTTCACAGCGCATGGTCTACATTATTGCTGATCTGTTAAATGTGTCGCGCCTGCGTACCGGCAAGTTTATTATGGAGTCGTCGCCGGTTAATCTGGCTGATGTAGTTGAGCAAGAGTTGGCCCAACTCCAAGATACGGCCGAGTCGCGTAGTCTAAAGCTAATATTTGATAAGCCGGCTGATTTTCCGATACTTATGCTAGACGATACCAAGACCCGCCAGGTGATTATGAACTTCGTTGATAACGCCATTTATTACACTCCGGCCGGCGGCGAAATAACGGTTAAGTTGGCCGATCGGCCAACCGCGGTGGAACTGCGCGTTGAAGATACGGGTATAGGTGTACCCAAGAGTGAACAGCCTCATTTATTCACCAAGTTTTATCGGGCGGCCAACGCCCGTAAGGCCCGGCCGGACGGTACAGGGTTGGGCCTCTTTATGGCCAAGAAGGTGGTGATTGCCCAGAGCGGCTCAATTATTTTTGAGAGTCACGAAGACAAGGGCAGCACTTTTGGCTTCACCTTAAATAAAAGCAAACTAGCTATTCCGGCAGCTACTAAGTAATAAAACCCACAGACTAGTCCCCTTTTTTATATAACAATAGCGGCGGCTTTAGGTCGCTGTTATAGACGAACAGGGGGTATGTTTTGCGTAAAGAAGCATTCAGTGTTCCGGAGTACATTTGGCGACGGTTGTTCATGATCAACCTGGTAGTGATAGTGTTCCTGTTTGTGTTTGGTCTGGCTTTGCCACAAGTGCGTGCCCAAGGTGTTAACTGCGACGATAACGCCGTGGTCTTTTGCGGTGCTTCATCAACCGGAACCCTTATATCTAAGTACGATAACGGCGATGGCCATAACACGGCTGCCAGCATTCAGCATATTTATAGCAGTTTCAGCATTAGCTCTAGCGATATACATGCTATGGGCTCCACCTCCGAAATGGGAAGTGTGACCAGTAGCAACCAGGTCTTTCTAGACGGCAAATTAGTCGCTAACAATGTTCTGACTGCCGGCCGCGATTGCTCTATTGGTGGCACGCCCAGAGATGTACAAGGCACTAAGTTTTGCGCCCGCCCGCCCAGTGTATCTTTCGCCAGCAGCCCATTGTCGGCCTTTGTGGTCATGCGTGGCGGCGTGTTTCAGTTCGCCATCTTGACTAGCTGCGGCAACCCTGTAACCGGCCATCCAACCACCACGCCTCCTCCTGCGCCTACACCTAAGCCGATGCCCACCACCCCCACTACGCCTACACCTACCCCGGCTCAGCCAACTCCTCCGGCACCTACTACCACTCCAGCTGCACAACCCCAGCCAACACCGGTTAATAATAGTGTTTGCACCGGCAATACAGCTAATAGCAGCACCGGAACGGCCTCGCAGGGCGGTAACTGCAGCACTAACACCACAGTGGTGCAAACCCAGCAACAAACGCCTCCATCTCAGCCGGCTGCACCTACATCGTCTAATTCCTCACAAACCCAAAACCAATCCGAGAGTACCTCGGCCACAGCCAACGCTGCTCCGATCAGCACTTCGGCCAACACTATGGCCTCACAGTCTCAGGAAACCTCGGCTACTCCAGCCACTACCGAGACTCCAACCCCAACGACTACGCCACCAGCTACCACCAGTTCGGTTACCACTGCGGCCGCTCCAGCTTCAACCCCAACTAGCTTGATCAACACCGGGCCAGGAACTCTAGGAGCCATTGGCGGCCTGTTCACAGGCACTACAATATTGGGAACTGTAGCCTACAGCTGGCTCCTTCGCCGCCGCCTGCAACATTCCTGAAAGGGCTGCTCTACTCCTACCTTTTCCCATAGAAAAGCTGAAACAAAGCTGCAAGTGTAAAATTACGTACACAAGATTGCTGTTTGAATTGGATATCATATGCTTGAAAAATAGACAATGTGTTTATATATCATGCATTAAATTGCTTATGCTCTATTACTATAAAACATAGTTGACAAAGTATAATGCTTGTGATATATTGACTTCATAACACATTTGGCAGGCTGTCAAGCGCCAGAGGTGGGAAGTAATTAAGCGCCAAATATAGGGCGTAGAATAGGAGACCGTACTATGGCAATCAAGGAAACATTAGCTATTTTGAGTGCAAGTGCTGCTGTGGGTGCCGGTATGGCGGAGGCTCCCTTAGCCCAAGCAGATATGGCCAAAGCAGGTCCAATTGCAACGGCTACAGCTACTACTGAAGGCAGCATGAGCGCAAATAATATCATTTGTGGTGGAGTTAGCAATGTGCCGCAACTGGAAAGATATCTTAATGGCGCCCCAGACAAATGCGGCCATCGAGATATAGGTAAAATCTTAGGCGCTTATGGCATCACTCCTCAACTTGCGAAGACCATGCGCCAGGGAATAGTGTGTAGTTATAATGGAAACTGGACTTCGTCAGGCCGCCAACATAGTCCTGACCCCGCCGAAGATAAACCGGAGAATGTAGGTGGCGCGTCTTTCTTTGAACGCCCTCTTGGGGTATGGGGAAAGGTTTGCTACAAGGCTTTAGTGACTCGTAGAGAAGACGGTGATCAAGTCGCAGTACTTGAAGATTGCGGAAATGGGGAAGAAACGGCAACATTACCTCAGCGCACACCAAACCGCCAGAAGACGAGTACTGTTACTGGAGGGAAAATAGCCAAAGATGCTAGCGGTAACGTAATAAATCCTTTCCCTTCAGGTATCTTTGTGGAAGAAATTAGATGTCTAGATGGCAGTAAAACAATCGATCGCAAGGTTGTAATGAGTCATACCACAGAAATATTGGCTCACTGCAATGTTGGAACTACAGCCAAGATTTGGGAGGATGCTCCACGAGTAGCTCCCCAAAACTGGACGTTTGAGTCACCCCGGATCCAACAGCTCAAAGTGCAGGCCAATGCTAAGAAAAACATAGTTACTTTTATTGATAAGCAAGTACCGACTCCCACGCCTAACATACCTGCACCTATAGTGATTTGTTCTGGCAATACGACTAATACTAATACTGGTATTGCTTCACAGGGCGGTAACTGCAGTACAAATACAGTAACCGTAGAAACTCCTCCAAACACACCGCCGCCATCCGTACCAACTGCTAGCTTCTTTGCTAACAACCTACAAGAGGCAGACTTTAATAGCGTGAACGTTATGCGAGTAACTATCGATAGCGCAACCCCCGGGGATAACTACGAGGTTTGTGATAGTGCAGACTTTGGCGCCACATTACAACCAAGCTGTGTAGATGAAACAGCACCGAGCAGTTCATTTAACGTGCCGCGACAATACACAGCTCTCGGTGAAACCATGACCGACCACTACTACGCTACAGTTGAGGATTTGACGACTGGCAAGTTTGCGACGCCTCCATCGAGCGAGACCAATGCTGCTAACCCGAACCAGTTTGTTGAGCCGATTTTAGTACAAAGTGGTAACCCCGTAACAGGCCAACCTTAATTAGTAACTGAGAAGGAGACTATTATATGAAACGTTTTTCCAAAATTTTTACCATCACCGCGGGTGTAATGACGCTTGGTTTGCTCCTGGCTAACCTCGTGGGATCAGCACCAATAGTATCTGCTGATGGTACTGGTCAGATTGAAGGTGGTGCCGCTGTCTATCAGGTTAAGAACCTTACTGAAAGCGGTGCTTACGGCGACAATGTCAGTGCTAAGGCTTGTGAAGAGCTACAGTATGGCATTCGTCTGCACAACTCTGGTTTCGTTGCTGTCAATAATATCAATGTAAAGGTAGACCTGCCGAGCAGTGCTAGTACCTCTAACACCTCTACAATGACTGCTACTTACACTGATGGTATTGTTCCTAGTACAACCGACACTACGGCAGTGGCTTTCGCTAATGCCCAAAGTATTAGCTTTACTGACGACTCAACAACCCTGTTTGACGGTAATGGTAATGCAGTCAAAACATTCACAGGCCACGACATTATTGGCAATGGTCTCAGCCTTGGTAGCCTAAATGGTTCGACAACTGAATACCTGACCTTCCAGGCTAAGGTTAACTGCCCGACGCCTCCGCCGGCTCCGGTTTACACCTGTGACGAGCTGAACTTGACGGCTGGTGATAATCGGACTGTCAAACTGACTGTCTTCAACACTACTGCCAAAAACGGCGCAACCTTCAAAGATGCCGTAATCGACTGGGGCGATAGTAGCTCACAATTGACTACAGCTAACGTAGTTGGCCAGACTCACCAATATACCAAAGACGGCACTTATACTGTTGCCGCTACGGCTCACTTCACTGTGAACGGTCAGGATGTAACTGCCAGTGGTCCGAGTTGTGAGAAAGTGGTTACTTTCAGTAGCACCACGCCTCCTACAGTAACTCCTCCGGCTTCAACGCCTCCAACCCAAACTCCTCCGACCACGCTAGTTAACACCGGCCCGGGTAGCGTAGCCGCCATCTTTGCCGCCGCTACTGTTGCCGGCACCGTGGCTTACCGCCGCCTGCTGGCTCGCCGCTTGAGCTAACAGTAGCCAGCCCATGGCTTGTGGATAAGCCCTAGCGCAAAACCGAGTTTTGTGCTAAGGTAACGACAGTTCGACGAGCACTGACTGACCGCTCTAAGACAAAAATCTAAACTTAAATCTCCCTCCTGGTGGGGCGGGGGAGATTTTAATTTTGCCCCTGTTATGGTAAGATTTACCAACTGCAAGGCCTCATCGTCTAACGGTTAGGACGCCAGGTTTTCATCCTGGCAATCGGGGTTCGACTCCCCGTGAGGTCACCATAGGAACTTACAGATAAGAATGGGTTATAAAGTTTAGCTTTCAAATACTTGAGCTAATCCCTATCTGTTGAATAGTTCTATTCCATGCTGGTGTTTGCTATAGTAAGCAAAATGGCAGTGCAAACTTTTCAGGTTGGTATAAAAGCTCTCATCAGAAATGATGACGGCAACATATTAATGGTCCATATTCCAGAATGGAGCGGTAATCCTGCTCACTGGGATTTACCTGGTGGCAGAATTGACGGAGGTGAATCATTTGACGAAACTCTTCGCAGGGAACTAAAAGAAGAAATAGGTGTAGATTACTCGGGCAAACCAAAACTACTGACTACATTACTAACAAAAATAACTATACCTATAGGAGATACGCGGCTACCACTCGTCTTTGTTATTTATGAAGTTAAATTACCAAGTAGTACGGTCGTAAAGCTTGACCCAGAAAGTGCCGAAGATGATTTTCGCTGGTTTAAGCCAACTGAATCAGCAGACGAAATGGCTACCAAATTTACATCAGAATTTTGTGAGATGATAAGAGCCCTGACTTAAGAGAATTGTTCCATCTAATAATTTCACGGACTATTTGCTTATAAACCGAGTGGTCCAGGGTCACCATAGATAGCTTACAGATAAAAATTGGCTATAAAATTATTACTAAAGTCTTATAGCTAGCTCTAATCTGTTAAATATTCCTATTCTCTCTTCTAAGCATGAAGCAACGTACAAATTATTGAAGAGTTCTGGCTAGGTCTCTACGTCCATACAACATTCGCCTAACTATCATGACGTTATCTATGACAACATAAAATATAAGATAGTTGCCTACCATAACTCTACGGTACGGATGCGGTCGACTACCGATTGACGGATATGGCATTGTACCTAGTGGATTAGCTAGGCGTTTTTTAATAGCTACTTCAACATCATTAACAAGTGTCTTTGCCGCGAGCTCATTTTTAAGTTCAAACAGTAAATAATCCGTAATATTATCTAAATCTTCATAAAAAAACGGTGAGTAGCGAAGCTCAAAACTAGCCATTTACTTTTGCTTTAATTTTAGAGAATACGGCTTCATGTGTTAGTTTCTCTGTATGGCCTTCTGCGTAAGCATCGGCTTCATCAAGAGCTCGTTCAACGTAATCTAAGTGTGCCATTTTACTATATTTATCAAAGCTCATAGTAACCATAGAAGCTTTTCCATTTGTGGTAAATATTATGGGCTTATTATTGTTACTTATTTCTTTCACTACTTCCGAGAAACGGTTTCTTAAGTCAGATATGGGCCTAATACTTATCATAGAATACATCCTTTCATAGTTATCATAATTATGATAACACATTTAAAAACTCAGTGCTAAGGAGATGGATTTGGGTTTGTTGTGAACAATCTGCTTGCCAAAATGCCTGAATCAGTATATCGTCGGAACTAGTAAGTGGAGGTAACTTTGTGCCGGGCTTAGTAAAAACATTCTTATACGTAGTTTACGCCGTTATCGTATCAGGGCTGATCGTGGCTATAGTAGCAGATTTCCGTTCCGGTAACCCGACTCCGGCTCCAACTAAACCTAGTAGTAGTCGTCAGGTGGCAAAAGCTACTTCAAAAGTACCGGTGCAGCCGGGTAGCAAATCATCCAGTAACGCTCAAAATACAGGCGTTAGCTCTTCGAGTCAATTGAGCAACACCGGGCCGGGCAATACTATAGGCCTGTTTGTGCTGGCCAGTGTGGCCGGCAGCGCGATTTATCGCTGGCGTCTCGTGCGGCGGCTAAACTAGTCATTTGACCCCAGTCACTATATACTAGTCTTATCAGTTAATGGTGGGTAAATGAAACAGATTGACGCTGCGCCTAAGGTACCTCTAGCTAACTTTAAGCGTACCAAAATGATTGCTACAGTGGGGCCATCGACCGATAGTTATGAAGCGGTGCTAGAGCTGGTTAAGGCCGGCGTTAATGGGCTGCGCTTGAATTTTAGCCACGGCACGCACGAGAGCCATGGCCGGCACATTAAATGGGCCCGTAAGGCTGGCCGTGAAGCCGGCAAACCGGTGGCCGTGATTCAAGATTTACAAGGGCCAAAGATACGCTTGGGCGATTTTAACGGCATTATTAATGTTAATCGTGGTCAGGGTTATGCTTTTGCCTACGGGGCCAATTATACCGAGACCGGGCGTGTACCAACGCAATATGACTTGGCTAAAAAGGTTAAGCGTGGCGAGCGGATGTATATTTATGACGGACGGGTGCGTTTTACCATCACCAGTGCCCACGACGGTATAGTACACGCCGAAGCCGAGAACGACGGCATTTTAATTAAGCGTAAAGGCATTAACCTGCCCGACACCGACTTTGGCGGCGACATTATTACGGCCAAAGACCGGGCCGACCTGATCTATGGTTCGGCTCAAGACATCGATTACGTGGCGCTTAGCTTTGTGCAAACAGCCGATGATATTATTAAGCTGAAGCAGCTGTTGAAGAATATGAATAGCTCGGCCAAAGTGATCGCTAAAGTTGAAACCAAGGCGGCAGTGGAAAATATTGAAGAGATTGTTAAAGCCAGCGATGCTGTCATGGTTGCCCGTGGCGACTTAGCGGTGGAAACTGCGCCCGAAAGCGTGCCGATCGTGCAGCGCCAGATTATCGGTTTGGGGCTGAAGTACGCTAAACCAACCATTGTCGCCACCCAGATGCTGGCCAGCATGAGCGACTTCCCAGAGCCGACTCGGGCCGAAGTGTCAGACATAGCCACGGCCGTGCTGGTCGGTGCCGATTGCGTTATGTTGAGCGATGAAACAGCTAGCGGTAAGTATCCGTTGGAGTCCGTCAAAATGATGAAGCGGGTTATCGTGTACACAGAGCAAAACTCGCCGTTATCAGTCGTCTTTGCCGACAACTCCGAACCAACTAAGCAAGGTGCCATTAGTAAGGCTGTTATTAACTTGGCCGAAGATGTAGATGCCGCGGCTATCATTGCTGAGACTAAATCTGGCGCCACGGCCTTGCAAATTGCTTCACGCCGGCCAACTATTCCCCTTATTGCCGTCACCAGCGATATACGGACTGCTCAGCAGCTGTCTATTGTTTTCGGCACCAAGAGCTATAACCGCCCGGTTGACCCTCAGGCAGCTGTTAAGCTAACTGATTGGCTGCGCCAAAATAAGCTGCTGCGCAAAGGTGACATAGTCGTCACCGCTTCGGGGCGTCACCCCGGCGTGGTTGGTACCACTGATACAATTAAGATTCGCGTGTTAGAGTAATTATATGTTCACCAAACAAACCATTAGAGACATAGATTTAAAAAACAAAACCGTATTGCTCCGAGCGGACTTCAATGTACCGGTACAAGATGGCAAAATCATCGATGATTATCGTATTCAGCAGTCACTACCAACTGTCAAATACTTGTTGGATCAAAACGTTAGGCTAATTATCTGCTCTCACCTGGGACGCCCTAAGGGCAAAATTGATGAATCGCTCAGCCTGGCACCTGTAGCCAAACGTTTACAAAAATTATTGGGCCACCCAGTCCGATTTGTCCATGATTGTGTCGGAGATGAGGTTAAAAAAGCGGCTGATCAATTGGAGCGGGGTCAGATTCTCCTGCTTGAAAATGTGCGTTTTCACTCTGAAGAGGAAGCTGACGATGCCCAATTCGCTAAACAATTAGCAAGTTTAGCCGAAATTTATGTAAATGACTCTTTTGCCGTGGACCATCACCCGGCGGTTTCTGTGACGGGAATAGCTAAGTACTTACCAGCCGTGAGCGGCCTTTTGCTGGAAAAGGAAATGACCACCCTAACTCAGGTTATGGAAAAGCCAAAACGGCCACTTATGGCCGTAATTGGCGGCGCCAAGATCGCTGACAAACTAGAGGTGATGACTCGCTTCATAGATATTGCTGACTGTGTGGCGGTTGGCGGCGCCATGGCCAATACTTTTCTGGTCGCTAATGGCGTAAAAGTTGGTGAAAGCCTTTATGACAAAGCTGAAGTAGCAGTAGCTAAAGACATACTTAAGAAAGCCGAAAGAGAAGCCGCGAAAAGGCAGTTTGTGTTTTTGGTCCCTCACGACGTGGTAGTAGCTGAGAAAATTGATAAGACAGCGCCGACCCGGCTGGTGGAACTATCATCAAATGTTCTAGCCGATATTGAGCACTACCCACAACGTGTACCTGCCGGTTCTAGCCATGTCCAAGTTAATGAAAGGATTTTGGATATCGGACCATTCAGCGCTTCGTTAATTGCTGGCGCGATCCAGCTTACGAATACTGTAGTTTGGAGCGGCACTATGGGCGTAACAGAGACACCAAGCTTACAAGGTCCAATTGGCCCTACTGCTCACGGCACTCAAACGATTGTAGATGCCATGCTGGGCGAATTTGGTCATAAACCTTTTAGCGTTGTTGGCGGAGGCGATACGGTGGGCTATGTACAATCTCGTAATTTAACAGATGTCTTTAGTCATGTTTCCACTGGTGGGAGCGCGAGTCTTGAAGTGTTAGCCGGCCACAAACTGCCGGGCGTGGAAGCGCTGCTAGACAAAAAATAGGGTACAATTAAGCGTAAGCATGAAAAAGACTTTGATTGTCGGTAACTGGAAGATGAACTTGGGCGTGCACGAGGCCAGCCTGCTGGTTAAACGGCTGAACGACCATATTCCGGTTTACCGCGATATTGAGGTAGTGCTGGCGCCCAGCCTATTAACACTGCAGCCAATCAGCCAAGAAATCGATCGCCGCAAGTTCAAACTGGCCGCCCAAAACGCCTATTTTAAAGATGAGGGCGCCTTTACCGGCGAGGTTAGCTTTACCATGCTGCGCGATCTGGTGCAGTACGCCATTGTTGGCCACAGCGAGCGCCGGATTTACTTCAACGAAACGCTGGAAGTAGTGCGCGACAAAGTGCAGGCCGCCATTCGCAATGGCATTAGCCCGATTCTTTGCGTCGGTGAAACCAAGCAAGAGCGCGCAGCTGGCGAAACTAAGCGCGTTATACATGACCAAGTTACCACAGCTCTGTCTAATTTAACGGCCGAAGACGTCGAGAACGTCGTGATTGCCTACGAACCGGTTTGGGCCATCAGCACCTTCGGCGGGGAACTGGCTAAGCCCGATCAAGTTAAGCAGGTGATCGACCAGATTCGCTACCAGGTTAAAGAACTCTACGGAGCTGTAGTAGCTGAAGATATGCGCGTGATTTATGGTGGCAGCGTAGATGACCAAACCGCTGGCGGCTACTTACAAATTGAGGGCGTTGATGGTTGCCTGCCCGGCAGCGCCAGCCTGAACTACGCCAAGTTCTCGGGCATAGTAGAGAAAGCCTACGCTCTAAAGCACAAAGACACAAAAAATGGCTGATTCTAAAAAAACCGCCAAGCCAATCAACGACGTGGCGCACCCTGATGAAACGGCGCCCGAAACCTCATCCAGGCCAATCCTGGTAACCAATCGGCCGATTATTAAGGATCCAATGATGGTTGAGGGCGAAAAAGCAACCAGCGAGATGAATGAAGATACGGTTAAGGTTAAGGTACAAGACCACTCTGAGCTGAAGCTGCCTGCAACTGCGGCACCAGAACCGCCCGCCAATGAGCCTGCTCAGCCAGAGGCAGCACCCCCGGAGCCTGCTAAAGAGACTGAACCCAGCACCAGCGAAGGCAACAAGGATGATACACCAGATGCGGAGGCCATTGATGAGGCCGAAGCTGCCAAACAAGCCGAGCACGACACGGCCATTCAGAAACTGGCTGACTCTAAGCAGTACTTTCTACCAATCAACGCCATCGAAAAGCGCAAAAGCCAACGCTTCGTCCTGCTTGGCATCGCATTAAGCCTGCTACTAGCCGTGGCCTGGGTAGATGTAGCTCTTGACTCCGGCATCATTCAAATTAATGGCATCAAACCCGTCACCCACTTCTTCAGCAATTGATTAATAGTACAAATGATGGCACAATACGGTAATGAAACAACCCTTTATTCTGGCGCTTGCTGGCGGTACCGGTTCTGGTAAATCCACCCTCGCGGAGGGCTTAGGGGCGAAGTTCCAAAATAACTGAAAAAGACCCTGAGGGCATATCAGAATATGATGTTTGGGAACCTCGAAAGCGCACTATGGTTGAGCCGGAGCGGCTGATCATACTTGAAGGCTTCTTAGCACTTGTCTACCCGGAACTAAGAGAGCTATATGACTATTCGGTGTACCTTGACGCTCCGTTTGATAAAAGTATTGAGCGGCGCGTACATGACATGCCCGATGGCTATAAAGAAACTGTGGTGCGTGGCATGCATACTAAATACGTAGCTGCCTCCAAACAGTATGCCAGTCTAGTGGTTGACGTGGTGAATAACGATCAACAAACTGTTTTGAGCCGCGTGCTTGACGCCGTTAAGCCAATGCTTGGCTTAAATAGCAGCCTCATACATACTAGCCAGCTGAAGCGCTCCGTATATTATTATTTTTTATATTAAGATACGGAACGGCTGCAGGTTGTATGATCAGGCTATGACAACCAAGAGTATTCCGGAAAGATCATTAGTTAACGGAGAGTTTGTTAAAATGGTAAGGTGTTAGATAAATTGTTGGAGGGTTTGAATCCGGAGCAGCGCCGAGCCGTAGAGACTACTGAAGGGCCGCTGTTGATTCAGGCTGGCGCCGGTTCGGGCAAAACCAAGACGCTGACGCACCGCATTGCTTACTTAATTGCCACCAATCGGGCGACGCCGTTCAACATTTTAGCAGTGACGTTTACCAATAAAGCCGCTAAAGAAATGCGCCAGCGGGTGGCGCGGTTGCTGGGCGAAAACCC
>DATBED010000032.1:0-44884 GCA_036276195.1 Saccharimonadales bacterium (SeqCode)
TTAACTGTTGCACGCTAGCCGTGGTGCCGCTTGGTGACTTGGCGGTCGTGTTACTGGTAGTACTGCTCAAGGTGTTATCGGAATTGCTCTTCTGATGGACTACGTAAAGCCCGACACCGACAATCGCTGCCACTATTACTAGCAGTAAAAGTAACTCCATCATCGCAAACCCACCTTGCTTATTTTTATGGATTTTGACCCCCATCCGGCGCTCCTTTTCAATTAACATTTCCTGGATTTAACATTACGGCTATACGGCCATCGAATCAATTATTACATGAAAATTTTCAAAAGTTTATATTTTTAACAAAGAGGGTGGAAAACTCCCACCTGGTCGTGCGTCTTTAGCGTAAATAATCTTACACGGAAGTAGTTAAAATCTTAATAGCTGCTATCGGCTGCTTCCTTTAAGCTAAGTTCGTACATTAAAGCAAGTTTAAAGGAGGGGTTATGAGTATTATTATGTTTATCATCATCGGTGGAATTATCGGTTGGATTGCGTCGCGCCTTGCTGGGCGCGAAGAAGGTATGCTGGGCAGTATTGTAATTGGGATTGTCGGTTCCTTTATAGGTAGTTTTATTGCCAGCCTGTTCCGTTCAGCCGGCACTTCTTACGCCTCGATTAGTTGGGCCGGCTTTTTCTGGTCGCTGATTGGCGCCATTATCTTGGTGGCCTTACTGAACGCCTTCTCTGGGCGACGTCACCATACCCTACAATCCTGAGTGAAGCTCGGTTTAGCGCCTCTTTTTAGTGTTGTGGTATAGGGCATGGCTGGCCAGATAGTAGCTTAGGCTGGCGAGGGGTAGCTCAAACAAGAAGGCTAGTACCAAGGCTTGATGAAAGTCTGAGCCGGATCGTTCACTCATAACATCGAACCAAGCGTCTACCAGCAAGAGGCTACCGGTAGTAGCTGAAGTAATAACCACCCATATAGACCGGAAGTAAGCGAATAGGCCAGTAGACACTAGCGCCACGATCAACCCAATGTCTAAGCCTGTCCAGCTGATGTCCCAGTGGGTTGAGAGGTGGCGGCGCGGTAAGGTTAACCCCAAGAAAATCGTCCACGGCAACAGTACGACAGCCATCATGATATAAACCTTAGTCACCCAATTAGGAATTTTTAGAATAATGTAATCGGGGCTGCGCCTTTTAGCCATACACAAGCAGTATAAAACATCCTGGCCTGGTTAGGCTACCGCGAGCCGGTGGTGTTTAAACTTGCCTACCCGTCTTTTCGGCGCAGCGTTTCCAGAATAGTTTTAATTCCAGTAAGCTCTGTCATTTGCCTATCTTGCAAGGTCGCCAAATAAGTTAAGGTCTGGTGATCGGCATCGGCTTTAGCGTCATTCTGATCTTGAATAACATTTTGGCCAACCATAATTACCGGCAGCAAAATCAGCTGCAGAACCGTCTGGGCTATGTAAGTGACCCAAGTAATAACGCTATGGGCCTTAATAACTGGCGGCAACATAAGTAAATCAAGTAAAAAGAAGGCGTAAGCACACCACATGCTGCCTACAGCTTTGGTAATTATTACAGCCAGCCAAGTGTTAAAGCGGGTGGTTGGGGTTGTTGGTTTTTTGAGAAGCTCTCTAGGGTGCGGAACTTCGATATGTTCTTTCATATTGCTACTATAGCAAGCTCTCTCTAAAAGCAAAACCGCCCGGTAACAGACGGCTGATTACTATCGTTAACGGATTAGCGAAAATAACCTACTGTTGATGCCCAAGGAGAGGGTCTGCCGGGGTACCTTTCGGCAATACGCGATGTTGCTCGGCAGCCTTGAGGACGCCTCCAGCTTGTGCGATCAAGTACCGGACTGCGTCAAAATTTTGGGTAGCAGATGTTGACGGATAACTAAGTGGACCGGTTTTAGTAGTTGAAAATACTTCAGCATTAGGTTTATCGCCATAAGATGCCGTCAATTGCCAGCTGTCGTCTTGAGGAATAACTCCCAGGTTAAAGCTGTAGTTACCCAAATCCGACCTATAACTAGCAGTTCGTTTGATAGCTGCATTGAAGCCCGCAGGAGTTCTTGGAGCGCTAGCCCGGTTATTCTTTCCCTCATAAAGACTAATCTGGAATAAGCTGTTTGGCTCGGTAGTATTACTGCCTTTTTGATTATTTGGTGTGGAGATGTCGATAACAGATTCAGCTAGTGTACGAGTTCGTGAGTCATAAGCATCAAGTTGGACTTTGGTGTAAGTACCCTTGGTTCCTTCCCCAAAGTCAACTCGGCTCCTAGTTAAGGCAACTGTGCCGATTGCAGTCGGGCTCACCGCATGCTTGCGCCCAATCCTTTCTGCACTACCTGCTAACTGATTGAAGTCGTGTTGTAACGCTTGGCTAACCTCTGCATCGGTTGGTGTCGTTTCACCGTAAGCAACTACCGGCGCACCCCCTGCAATAGCACCTGTGATGGCTGCGATGCGCACTATGTCACCTACTCTATGTCTCATAAACAAAAGTCCTTAAATTAATTACCTGTTTTCATTGTATTTTGTTACATTTAGCGGTCTTTGTCAAGACATGTGGAGGTAAATTGTAGCCCGAATGCGTAAACGAATCCGAACACTGGCTTTTGTCTGGGTCTATCTGCTCCCACTTAGGCGCTCACGATTTGTACCAAAAAAATTGTAATCAGTATTTTTAACTTCTTTACTAAACCAGTATTACAAGTAAATTGGTACAAATCGTGAGTGGTTGACACTTGTAGGTAGGTTACCTGAAGAACTACTATCCTAAGATCAAAGTGTTTACACGTTAAGGCTGCATTCTTGTCATTCTAGAACCGTCTAGGGTGTATCTACCCACACATCCTTACTGCTTCTAGCCACTTCACACACTAGATAATTACTAACAAGGAGTAGGAATGTCTACTTTGTTGGGGTTGGGTCTGGTGTTCGAGCTAATTGTGCTCGAATTGTGTCAGGGTCTGGTAACTGTAATGCCTTGTCTCTTACCGCGTAAAGTACGGCCATGTGGCGATTTTCCATGCCTAGGTTGAGGCCTAGGTTTCTGTACAGCTTCGCCCATCTTGTTGAGATAATATTAGACGAAAGAGTGTTATGTAAATTTTGGCGTACTTTTGGATTAGGGCTGTAATATTCAGCCAATACCTTCCTATGAATTTTCGCTAATCCATCAGTTTTGCCTTGAACTATATGTTCAATGTTAACCATCTTCAAAGACATAGCAATAAGCATTAGCTCTATGTAAGGGTCTGGCTTTTGCCAAGTACTATTAGAGGTTATACCAACCCGCTCGCACAGAGGGTTTAGTATCTTAGAAAGTTTAGCGGTCGAAGTCTCTAAGTGGTTGGCCAAACTTCCCAGACTACCAAACTGTAGCATATTGCTTAATATAATAGATTCTGTATCTGTAAATAAATCATTCTCATACAAATATTGCCCCTGGGATTCATGAAATTCTATTGCATCTTCGCCGTACGATAATAATAAGGGGTCGTTATTTACTATGGCTTCGGCTTCTCTTTTGCGCAAGTCAGCCGGATATTGGTCTTCAATCGCTAGCATATCTCTAAAATCTCGGCCGCGTAAATCATCATCTTTTACCTTAATAGTGATGCTTTCATCGTCCCTTTGAAAGCTGCGCCTCTAGGTAGCAGGCCCGGGAGGAAGTAAGAATACTGACGAGTCTATAATTGGCCTGCTCAAACGATGAACTAGTTGGTGATTTATTCGTTGGAAACTGTGCTCCCACATACGCAAGTGCTTGAGTATATCGGAAAGAACAATTGGTGGCATTGGCCTGTCTCTATTTGCAGTTCTACCGAGTTCCATAAATAGCTTATCTCTATATTGAGCTTCTTTAGCTTCTCTAGCACTGAATTCGGTGGTTTCATCAAAATCGGAGGAGTCATGATCTGTTGTGTCATCAGGTGTTCCATTGAGGTCGGTCGTTCCCGGTGGAAGTTGATCTACTAAATCGAGAGTCGGTTCAGCATAGCCCGAGTTATCGCCAGTAGACTCGGTTGGCCCGAAATCACCTTGATTTTCCATTGCTTTTATAGCTAAACCAGTCATAAAGAATACCTTAACACAAATGTATGCTTACTACAAGAAGGTCGCTACGGCTGCGACGGAACTACCGCGCGGCCTCCCTACTACCCGTTCAAACGTTCAAAGTCTATGTATTTTTGTTAGCGTCACGAATACTAAGTACGGTGCAAAGACCAATGTTAATACGTGGGTCTATAGCAACCTGCGCCTCTGTAGTGTTGAGCGACATTTTAACAATTAAGGGGTTCTTACGATGCATAATCCTACCAGCTAATTTTGGCTCAGCTCCGTTTGGAGCATACATAATATCGAATGTCTGGGGCACAAACATAAAGATTAGGGCGATATAATCGCCAAAGGGCAGCACCTCCAACCAACGACGGGCTATAGCAAGTACGCTACTGGTCTCTCGAGCATAACCGTAAGGATTACCCTGATTATCAAGAATATCGACGTACCCACGCACAAAAGCCGTGCGTAATCTGCGGAAGCGTAAGGTGCTAATTGGTTGATTGGTCGCGGCATCTAAAATATTGTAGCTAGGCTTGAAGCTGATGAGTTGCCGACCGCCTATGTTAACAATGGTTTGCTGCATAGATTTGTTGGTGAAGACACCTATATCGGCGTTTAAGCGCCAGGCTTTCATCTTAATATAGCCAACTAGTTGATTGCTATTCGGGTCAAAAATAGAAATCTCGGCACCAAATAGTTTAAAAAACTTACGCCTAAATTCTAGAATCTTAAATTGCGAATAGTCCATTAAAGACATTGTACACAACTAAGGAAATATTAATGCATGCTACTTTAGGTGTAGATAAGCTTGGTGGTGCGTAGCGGAAGAAATCTGGAACTACTTTGTAGAACTCACTTCTGCTCAGGGCTTAGAATTATTATCCTTAATTGAGGTAAACCCTTAAAATCTCCATCTGAAGTCAACAAGTTTCCGCCAATCTGGATTGTAGTAGCAGCTATCCAGAAATCATTATTAGATAATGCCAACCCGTGTTGCCTTGCCCAAGCAGCTAAGTCGGCATATATAATTGCCGTATCTTGGTCAAGTTGAATAACATTAACATTAAACTGCTGTTTAAATAATTCATAGTTTTTTAGATTATAGGCAGCACGGTTGCCATTAACAAAGCCAAACCTTAGCTCAGCATCTGTTGCTAAAGGAATCGCCAAACTATCATACTCCTGCTCTGTAAACGCCTTCACTACGTAATCTTCATCGCTAAGCAGGTCTGACAAAGCCGAGGTATCAAATACTGATGTCATTATTCTTTACTTTGTTTTGCTATAGAGGTGCTATCAGCCCATGCCAAAGCTTCATCAATAGCCTTCTTATCAGATTTTTCTATTTTGTGATGACTAAGAAAATTCTTAACCTCTAAGTAACGCTTTTCGCTACTTTCAACCCCAGAACTTTGCTGTAGCGCTCTTAGTGCATAACGGTTGAGGCTTAATCCTTGTTGATTAGCTTTCTTTATCAAGGCTGCCTTAGTTCTTGGGTCAAGCCCTCTGATAGTAAGTTGCAATGTATCACTCATAATGCCTACATTATATAGCAATCAATGCATGCATGTCAATGTATTGTGGCGGGACATCGAATCGGGCTTCCGAATAATTTGTGTTTAGCCCCTGTATGGCTAAAAGTCCCTGTACGTCTTCTCTGAACGACGTTCAATAGCCAAAATATTGAAAGAGTTATCGAGCTGTTGGTAGATAACTCGTAGCCTACCCTTTCGGACTCGAAAGATGTCCTGATGGCCCTTGAGTTTAGTAATCTGTAGACCTTGCGTATCAGCCTGCTGAAGTTGTATCAATATCTCTTTAATTAACTTGCGTTCTTTGTCGTTGAACTTAGCTAACTCTTTACTGATCTTATCAGTCATTTTGGGGTTAGAGACGCTTCAGTAATTCATCAATATTAACGCCACCTTTTTGGATCAGGGTGAAGTCGGTTACCGTTTCCCACTGTTCATAGGCGGTACGTAGTTTACGTAAAATTGAGTCCCTAATGAAATCACTACGAGTTGCAAATTCGTTTTTAGCAGCTTTATCTAGCTCATTGACTAGCTTTTTGGGAAGCGATATATTGATTGTCCTGGTATTCGTAGATAATTTACTCATACAATAATTGTATATTTATTGTATGTAGTGTGTCAAGTTAAAATCTAGGCTTGGACTAGCCTAGCAATCAGCGAGCGTATAGGCTGAACGTCCACATCTTCAACCATAGAGACTGCTAAGGATGCTCGCCTTGCTGTCATATGATCATATGTATGCTCTCTACCTGCTGGTTTTGTCTTACCTATTGCCTCAGCTACTTCACTTAATACGCTTGTGGGTTGTAGTGTTTCTGGTAAATATCGTGGACAGGTCGCTTGTACCGAAACGGCAGCTTGTCCCACATTGAGACATACAACTCTAGCGCTGCCCATTTCACCAGATTTTTCATCTATAAGTGTTACCGCAAGATCAATATCAGGATTTTCCCTATCTCGGTTAGTAATAACTGTCTGCTCGAGTCAGGTCTGCAGGCGAAGCGGTATGAAGTCGGTCAAATGCTGCTTCTGACTCTGGGCTAGGCGCAATACCAGGTACAACAGGGGGATTTGTCATTAAAGACATCCTAACATATAACTGTCATATGTGCAAGTGGCGGGCCGTAGCCTTGCAGGTCTGGAACTATTGTTCGGTGGCTGTAGCCGCTTCAAATGCAGTGCGGGTTACATAGATACCGGCTTCGCGGCCAGTCCAATCATCACCGTTACGAATTTCACCAGTTTCTTCATCTAAAGCGAAGCTTCCAATAACTTGTCCAACACCGTATTTTTGCTCTGCCCTTTCTAGGGCAG
This sequence comes from Saccharimonadales bacterium (SeqCode), assembly GCA_036276195.1. Classification (GTDB taxonomy): domain Bacteria; phylum Patescibacteriota; class Saccharimonadia; order Saccharimonadales; family UBA4665; genus DATBED01. The sequence goes on from DATBED010000032.1 coordinate 6,882, forward strand.
CTCCAAAAGCAACTTCGCTCGGACTTTCTCGCAAGATTGCCACCCCACTGCCGGCATATCCGCTTGGGGTTTCATCTGCCAAAGGATAGTTACGAATGTGAACCACGGAACCAGCTTTTAAGTAATCAGGCACCCACGAGTAAGCATTTGGTGCTGCCAAATCAGGGTTAATAGGGTCGAAATTCTCTTGCGTAATTGGAGCATGTATCATAACTAGATAATATGACATAATGAACTATTTGTCAATGTGGCGGACCGTAGCGCTAGAGATCTGGAACTATTTTGCTGTTGGTGACTACAAGCCCGCTGCGTCAATACACGGTGGGCATATGCTATGAGAGTCTGATACTTTGAGCGTTCCTGGTGGCAGCTGCGTTACAGCATCGTCATAGGTCATCCAGCCTATTTCAGATGTTAACCCTTGATTTAAATCTTTGACAAGATAAGTATGACCAGCTTCGGTCCCCGCTGCCACCGTGCCAGAACATGGTATCAGTAGATATTGGGATGCTCGTGGCTCTTCATCATGCCAGGATTCAGACATAATAAAATACTATCATAAAAGTAGTATTTTGTCAATCTTGGCGGGCTATAGTCGGACTTCCGAACAATTGCACGTCATTTATAAAGTTGTTCGTGGGTGCCAATGGCAACAAAGTAAGCAGTTTTGCTATCTAACATCTGAAAATGCATTCGCAAATCACCATTAATTGATATAGAGCGGTGGCCAAACCACTCTCCTTTTAGTGAATGATTACGAAGGTCTTTGTGGAATGGTTCATCTTGAAATAGCTCAAGTATATCAAGTGCTTTATTTTGCTGCCGAGCAGTAAGCCGTCGGATAAATTGCCTATCAAAGTCAGGGCTGAAACGAACTTGCATAGAATTATTTCTTCATCAATGAAACAAGGTGTTTGCGGGCTTCCTGTTTGTTCATTGGTGGAGTAGCAAGACCCGCTTTAAGATCTGCCTCAGCCTCACGTATGACTTTTTCTAAATAAGGAGTCGGCTTAAACCCAGGTGTGAGTACTACTCTTCCCTCTTGCATAGTTTGCTTAAGAACGACTGTTACGAACGCACTTACAGATAAACCAACAGAATTAGCAAACTTTGTTATTTCTTTTTTTGTCTGCTGATCAGTTCTGATGCTTAATAATGTGTCGCCCATGATTACATTGTATAGCGTATGTAATCAATCAGTCAACTTATTGAGAACAATGTTTCCGAACCGAGGTAGTGTCCGATCGGAGGTCAAATTCCGACAGGGGTAGAATACAATTGGCGGGACATCGAGTCGGACTTCCGAACAACTAAGGAGAAGTAGCTTAAGCTATACCCTAAAAATAGACTAGCCTATCATTTGGGGATACTTAATCTTTCGATAAGCTCGTGAGCTACTCGTATTTGATTACCTTTCCTATGAGCTTGTGCGTAGCTATCTTTTGCCCAATAGAAGTCACCTTTTCTTTCACGCCTCACTCCCTCTGAGAAATAGGCATCCATAGCCAGGGCAGTATCAATTGCTGCTGGCCCATCATCCATTGGCAAAGCTGTAAGATGTCCAAAGTCTGCAATATCTCTCGGGGCTATTAAATCACCTCTTTTATGCCTTTGCATAGCTTCATAATCTACACGGTCATCTTCAGTTAATGCCGTATGTTCTTGCGATTGAATGCTCATAAATACATATTAGCATAAACTTGATGATAAGTAAATATCGTGGCGGGCCGTAGCTTATGAAGTTTGGAATTATTTTGGTAGCAGTACGGGATGATAGAATTAGCTCAGAGGGTTTATATTATGGACACTGAAAAACAAGTTGCAGAACTGGGGGCTAAACTAGCTGAAGTACTTATCCGTAACACGGCCACTGCTATATCAACTAGAGTACGGTCTGCTAAAGCTAAGAAGAACAGCGAAGAAACAATCCAAGAGCTTGAGGAGATAGTCAGTAGTCTGATTACAGACAAAAACGAGTTAGTGCAAATTGCACAAGCGTATGAACAAGAATTTGTTGCTCAACAAATCTCCAAAAAAGACATCGAATATATAACTACAAAATTTATTCCTGTGTTGAAAGACCTTATCAAGCAGACCTCTGGTGATGATGCCAAGCTGCAAAAGACCATTGATGATCTAACACCGTTACTCTCCGTTGAAACGCTAACTGTGTTACAGCTTATCGGGTTCAATTATAAGAAAGCTATCGGTGAGCCGCTAACCCTACTACTGCAACGGTCTATAGCATCAAAAGCTGCCGTCGACTCAGCAAATGCTAACGAGCTGCAAAAACTCTACGTCAGATATAACACCGAGCTTCTAAAGGTCTCTCAGGACAAAGAAGCATCAGATAGATTTGAGCGTTTACGCTCCCTCTGATCCATCAGGCACAAGTTGTGTACCCAGCTTGCGGGCCACTACGTCAAGCTCTTGTATAGTAATGTTGGTGATGTCAGTGTGTTTTAGCGTAACAGCCATCATTGTTAGGGCGGATATGCAGCTTGCTTGTTTCAATAGATTAAGTTGACCGTCTTTTAATCTCTTATTGGTGATGTAGTTGAGCGAGCCTGGGTTTGGGTGTCCAAAGTAACTCAACATATCGTACACGGTAATAAATGCATTGCCACTAGCTTTGAGGCGGTCTTCTATGGACGCGTTTGTCCATTTATTAGCTTGCTTTAGTTCTCGTGATTGCGCGATTGCGTCAATGCCTTTAGCGGCCGCGCTACGCATAACCTCATTGAATTTTGTCATACTTTCAACATAGGCTTTTGCGTATTTTTCGGGCTTGTCGTAGATATATAAGAGGTCAATAACATTCTCAAGGCCAGTCCTAACGGCCGCACCACCGCCTATAAGTAACCCCTTATGCAGCGCATCCCTAGATACAATAAAATACTCAAAGCCAAGCCGAAAAACAATAAGCGCCGCACCCTTTGATGGGTCTGCTTTTGGCTCTATATTCTGCTGCTGCAGACCATCGTATACACGCTTCATTAGCTCACTAACTTCAGCAACAATGTCGTCTATGTCGGCTCGTATCTCTAACATACATCAATAATACCAGAGGTGGGGGTGGGCCCAAAAGGTACTGCAGTTTGGCAGAACGCTAATGAGCGTAGCGAGTCGTTACCCTATTGACGTGGATTAGTGTCCGAAAAATATTTCTAAAAATTTTAGTGCTAGTGAGAACTTAGTATCTCACCAATAGATTGTAATTTGACATAGTACCCAGCACCATCGGCAGTTACGCAGTAGGTAGGTGTTTTGCTCTTTATTGTGCACCCTGGTCCTACTGAGTATGCTTTGTGATGCACTCGATCAACTACATAATCATAGAACGTTATTGTGTGGCCACTAGCCGTCGTTGCAGATGATACGCTATACGTCGTATTACTGGATATGGAATACCAATGCTTTGGTGAGCTAACAACAGAGATAGAGTCTAGATTTGACTCGCCAACGGGGCTTCCTACCTGTAGAGTATAGTATTTGTTTGGTGCACTTGCAGCGGAAACGGATATGGAGCCTAGAGCCTGGTACGATGGCCTACTAATAATAATGTGTAGCCACGCCAAGACTACAATAGCAATGACTATAGCGATGGCGGCTATCGTATAAGCCAAGACCCTATTTATTGTTTTTAATTTTGTACTTACACGTTTATATAATTTCATTGCAATAAGTTCTTTCTGCGGCAATTAAAAAGCTCGCCACGAGCGGCAGCCTTTCGGCCACCCACTGCCGTTTCCAGCAATGACAACGGAAAGAAGTACTCATGACGAGCTGTTTCTTTCCGTTGATTTGATGACCATGCCAATTACTTGGTTTAGGTCGTAGTGGTTTACCACTTAGACAACATTGTAACCTAAAAAAATATACACACCGTAGGGATTGAGCAGAATACCCCCGTTATACCTGTCTAATACTGATTTTTTAAATATCCATAAATGCGTACTAAATACGGGGTTTTCCGTCTGCGCACGGACGCGCGCAAAAATTTTAATGCGTATAATCAGTAACGTCTATGGCTAACACCGATTTTAGATATTCACTTGAGGACTTTCAGAAACTTCCAGACTGGTTACAACGTAGTTGGAACGTGTTTATGCGAGTAAGTATCAGAGCGGACTACAAACAGGACATAGCGACCACCAGAGAGGCTGTACAGGCTGGTAAGGCTTACCAAGCTAACGAGGTGATACGCATACAGAGAGATTACGGGCTTGGGCAGAATATGGACAAACTAATTAAGCTACAGTTTGCCAAACCTGATGCAACAGATAACGAACTATTGAACGCCATTACGCCTACTATGCGATTTATTAATTACGGTGTTGGTAAGGTCCAGCCGTCCGATGATCCAGCGGGAGAGTTTGAGGCTAACGAGCGTCTGAATAAGCTCTATATAGAGAAGCGAGGTATAGACTTAACAAGGACAAAGGAACTGACCCACCTTCTAATCCCGCCTAATACAACGAAGAACGAATTAAAGAGCTTTATAGATGAGTATTACGATGATGCTTCGGGGCTAATTAGTGCTGGTGAGCTGTACTTTGAATCCGAAAAGAATACAAAAAAGCGAATTACCAGGGTAACGAAAGACAGTATTATTGATGAGCGAATCTATGAATTAAGGGCTAGTGGTGTATATCCGAAAGACATTACTCCCCTGATAAATGCCGAGTTTGATAGAGATTTAGAACCATTTGAAGTGAACAAAAGACTCAACCAAATGAAAAGGCGGAAAAGTCGTCAATAAACATTAGGCTTAGTGAAGATTTCGGCGAAGTCGTAGTTTTTCTAAAGTGGTGTTAAAGCTAACACCAAGAAATATCCTCGTTGTGTGGTGTTAGCCAGCGAGGATATTTTTTATCTCGTGAAAGCTAAAACACCATGCAAGACAGCACTAATGTCAGTTCTAGAAAACGTAGCTCCATAGAGGAGTTAATTGCTGACGCTCTGACAAAAGAATCCGAGCAGGACTTAAACGAGGAGCAGTTAAACCTACTGCGCTTGTGTCGTCTGCTATTAAAAATTGAGTATCGCCATGAATACGGTGATGGTCCTATTGGTGAGGTAAATGATGGGGTATAATGTGGTTATGATAAGCCTTGCAAGCATACAAATATCCCCTGTTAACTTTTGCTTGCAAGGCGTGGTTAACGGGGGTTATTTGTATGGAATCTGAAATACTGCCACGAACGCCATCAGTAGTCTATCTGAGAAGGTCTCAAGACAGAGAAGACCGCCAAGTGCTTAGTACTACTAACCAACTTGCACGATGTAAAGTTCTAATTAAAGACAATGGGCTAAAGCCAATCTTTATGCCCGATGAAGATAGAACGGCAAGCAAGCCAGGTCGCCCTATTTTTGGGCAGGTCATGGACTTAATCAATTCGGGCAAGGCTAGGTACATCGTATGCTGGAAAGCAAACCGTTTGGCACGTAACCCTACAGACGCTGGAAAGATTATTCAAGCGATGGATGACGGTAAACTCCTAGCGGTCATTACTGATAGAGGCACTTACCACAATACGCCGCGCGATAAACACAACTTGTGGGAAGAGTTAGGTGATTCTAAAAAGTATAGCGATGACTTGAGTAAGGATGTGCTAGATGGCTATCAAACTAAGTATGATCGTGGCGAATATCCATCAGAAGCATTTACAGGCTATATAAACATTAAATATGATCGGAACCACCGTAACATAGCACCATGCCCCGACAATGGGCCAAAGGCGCGTCGTATTATTGAAATTGCAATGACAGGCCGATATAGGCTGGATGAGCTTTACAAACAAGCTGTCTCGGATGATTTGCGAACTCCTAGAGGTAATCTTATTAGCAAAACAGGTGTTGAAGATATGCTCCAGCGAAAAGCCTATACGGGTACTTTTTGGCATGGCGGGGCATGGCGAATCGGTAGTTACCCGCATCTTATGACAATGGATGAGTACGAGCGGGTCCAAGTGGCGATGGGCTGGGCTGAGAAAAAGAGGGCTGTGTATGGCAATAAAGACAACTATGCGTACAAAGTTATGCAGTGTGGAGTTTGTGGCCATGCAATCACGGCATACACAAAAGATAAGGAACTCAAAAAGGGCGGCTCAGGCAGCTACAGTTTTTACGTCTGCACGAGAAAGTCTAAAGTTACCAAGTGTCGAGACCCTCAACTAAGTGAGACACTTGTAGAGCAGCAAGTTTTTGAGTTCTTGAACAAGATTAAGTTCACTCCCGAGGAAGCTGAAAAGTGTCGTCTGTTCGTGAGGAAATTCGATAATGAAGATAATGCTAGCGCTGGCGCTAGAGTTAACTACTGGCTTGACCGCAAGAAGAAAGCGGACAAAGCCATAGACGAGTTTTCTGCTTTACTGGCTGAGGGAGTTCTAGACCGCGAGCGTTACGATAGACTGACTCAAGAACATTTTAAGGTGTTAGAAACAGCTAAAGCCAAAACTAACTCATTTGCTACCAACACCGAAAGGCAGTTAGAACTAACGGACAAATTCTTTACAGATGTTGTGAACATCTTAGATACATTCAAAAAGGCAGATGTGAGCAAACGGCGCGAATTATTACTAGAAGTAGGTTTGAACTGGACTTTAGAAACAAAAACAGTCCGATTAACACCTAGAAAGCCATATGACTTGCTGCTAAATCGGACTGAAAATACTGATTGGCGGGCCCGACCGGATTCGAACCGGCGATCTCCTCCGTGACAGGGAGGCGTGATAGGCCTCTTCACTACGAGCCCGCATCGTCAATTGGAGTGAAAGACAGGGGTAATCATACCAATTCCAGAGATGAAAATCAAACTGGGGTGAAAATCAAACTTTGATGTAGTTGTGCGATGGGTGTGCTTTTTGGATTGGCACTGTAAAGTCAGTTATTGGTCGGAGAGTAAATTGTAGGTGGGCGACGTGTGCGCTGCCGCTGCTCAAGTCTATAAGCTTAATAATTTCTAGTGTGAAACCGGTATTAATAATGCCCGACACCTGCCCCGGTTGAAGCTTAAAGGCCTCAGCCGTAATGGCTGGCGGAATGTTGCTGTTACTAAGAGCGACCGCGAACGGGTATTGGCCGCCGCTGCCTTTGGTGGAGAGATCATCTGATACTTGGCCGGCTAGTTGGCCAAAATCAGCGCCCTTTTGCAGCTGATCCAGGGCATTTTGGGCGCGGGTATTGGTAGCAGTGTCGAGTTTAGCCACCACGGCCTGGGCCAACAGTTCCTGCTTAACTTTGCGCTGGAGGTCGCCCAGGTTCCAACCAAAGTAATTGCTAAGCGTGCTCTCGAGCGACTGCTGGCTGCTGCCCAGCCGGTTTTCACTGCGCAAAACGGCAATCTCGTTGTTCACATCTTGGTCGCTGGCTGAAACACCATTCTTGGTGGCCAACTGTTTAACATAAGCATCCTGAATGGCAGCAGCCATAGCCTCTTGCTTAAGGTGCGACAGTTGGGCACGGCCATCTTTACCCTTGAAGGTGGCTTGCTGCTGGGTCTGGTAGTAGTGCATATTGCGGCGCAGTTCGAACAGGTAAGATTCGTAGCTGACCCAACTACCGCCGGCTTTAGCAATCGGAAACGGAATGACGCGGGACACATCATAGAAAAAGCCATTGGTAGCCTGAAATTTATACAGTTCCAGCCCTGTTACAGCAAAGAAAGCTATAACCACCGCCGCGAACAGGCTCAGCGAAATCTTAACCACGCTGTGCTTGGAGTGCTGCAGCGGGTAAATGTACTTGCGGGCGCTCGATAAGACCTCTTCGCGGTGCTCGCCAACCGTCTCGTTGGTAATCCGTGGCACGTTGCTTAGCGCATCGGAGACTTTCTCTTCGGCTGTTTTAGCCGGGCGCTTGAGTGGCAGCTTTTTCAAACCTTTGCCCGCCAGCTTCCCCACCCCTTTGATAGGGCGAAGTTTCTTGGCTAGTTTAGGCTTCTTCGGTTTCTTCATGAATCTTATTAGTAACGGCCGGCGTTTGATGGCTGGCCGCATAGTTCGAAGTGGCATTTACTCCTTCGTTGCGCAGAATACTCAGGAGCCGCTTCTGGATCTGGGCCGGATGGTGCACGTCGTGGATCACCAGGTCTCCCACATAGGTCTGCATCTTTATTGTACCAAATCCGAGTAGCGTTTCCTGCAGGCCCGACACCTCATAATTAACGGATTGGATTTGGCCCAGGCCGAGGTCAGCCACCGCCCGGTGGAATAAGCCTTTCTGACTAATTTGAATGAACCTTTGGTCGGTAACAATGAAAATGCTGAAGTGCCAGCCGATCCAGCTAGGAGCAAAAACCAGCAGGCCCAGCAAGCAGCCACCGCCCAGACCGCCAAAAAACAGCCCAAAGCCGGCCGCCGGGTGAATGGCTGCCGGCAAAATACCGATTAGCGGCCCCAGCAAGCCAAAAACCAGCCCCTTGCGCATCACAATCGGATGCTTATGAAAAACGAAGAGCACCTCTTCGTCGTCGAACTGATCTTCGAAGTACTTTTCCGGCTTTTGCTTTTCGGTTTCTTCAGTTTCCGCTTTTTCAGCCATAAGCCCATTTTAACACTTTGGTATCCCGAAACGTTCCGGTGGAACGTTTTGTCGGGATGAGCGAAGCGTCGTTACCCAAAAAGTATTGTTAACACTTTGGTATCCCCGAACGGATTCGAACCGCCATCATCTCCTTAGGACGGAGTTATTCTATCCATTGAACTACGGGGACACGAAGCTATTTTAGCAGTTTTAGGAGCGTTCGGATTCTTCGTAAATGTGGACATATTCGGCTTTATCGTAGTCGAACAGTTCACCGCCTTTGAAGAAATTGGCCACTTCGGCCTGGCCCGAGGCTTTAGAATCAGAAGCGTGGATTAGGTTACGGCCCGTGCCAATAGCCAAATCACCCCTGATAGAGCCGGGCACAGCTTGCCTGGGGTTAGTGGCACCGACCAAGTTGCGCACCGACTCGACGCACTGAAAGCCCTCCCAGGCCATCAACACCACCGGCGAACTTTTCATAAATTCCTCGAGCCCGGCATAAAAATCTTTCTCAACATGCTCGGCGTAGTGTGTGCGCAGCACCGTTTCGTCTAATCTGGCCATTTTCATACCGATCAGTTTGAGGCCTTTTCGCTCCAACCGAATAATAATTTCGCCGATCAGGCCGCGTTGTACGGCGTCGGGTTTAGCGATAATTAAAGTTCTTTCCATAGCAATCCTTTAGCTGCTTCTATTCTAACATGATGTCACGGTTAAGTGCTCGCGTCAGCTTAATTAGAGTGTCAAAAGTTGGACTAGTAGTGCCATTTTCGATCCGGGCAATTGCCGACTGCTGCAGCCCGGATCGACGCGCTAGCTGAGCTTGGGTCATGCCTTGCTCCAGCCTTGTCAGCATTAATTCGCTTAAGAAAATGGCGCGTTGGCGCTCGACCGAATCGTGTTGCCGCTTTACGCGCCCGATTTCTTGGCGTAAATGTCTGATCGCCCCAAGGTTAACTCTTACGTAATCCGGATCTTTAGTCATGTCTTAGTCGCTCCTGATTTTATGCCTTTTTATACATATTATTACAGATAGGATTATATAACAAATATGGTATTACATTACAGATGAGTAATATGCTTAATATGATATAAAAAGCACAGCGCCGCCAGAGACTAACACTGGAAAAGCAGTAATGTGCCGTACAATGTAGTTATGCTTTTCTCTAAAGTGAAAACCGATTTTTTGGAATACCTGGAGATTGAGCAAAACCGTTCTCAAAAGACCATCCAAAACTACGATCATTATCTGACGCGGCTGATTGATTTTGCCGGTGATATAAAAGTAAGTGACATTGACGCTGAAATGATCCGTAAATGGCGGCTATGGCTGAACCGGCTGGGCACCAACACGTCTGATGAGCTCGGCAAAGCCACCCAGAATTACCACCTGATCGCCCTGCGCAGCTTCTTAAAATACTGCGCCAAGCGCAACATCCCTGCCCTAACGGCCGACAAGATAGAGCTGGCGCGTACCCGGCGCACGCAAGTCACTTTTTTGAATGAGGACGAGTTGGAGCGCCTGTTTGCCCAGCCCGACATGGAAAGCCTAGCCGGATTGCGTGACCGAGCCATTTTGGAACTGCTTTTCAGTTCGGGCCTGCGCGTTAGTGAACTGGTGGCGCTAGACCGCGACCATATAAATTTGAAGCGGCGGGAGTTTATGGTGCGCGGCAAAGGCCAGAAAGACCGGCCAATTTTTATCAGCCCGGAGGCCGCCAAGTGGGTGCAGCACTATCTAGAAAAGCGCCAAGATACGTCGCGGCCGCTGTTTGTGCGCTACAGCGGCAGTAAGCAAGTCGACCTGAGCGGTAATTTTCACCGGCTGACCGCCCGCAGCGTGCAGCGCCTGGTTGCCCGCTACGCCCTACTGGCCGGCATTACCAAACACGTGTCACCGCACACTCTCAGACACTCCTTTGCCACCGATTTACTGATGAACGGCGCCGATTTGCGCTCCGTGCAGGCCTTGCTGGGCCATAGCAACATCGCCACCACCCAGATTTACACTCACGTGACCGACCCACACCTACGCTCCGTCCACGAAAAATTCCACCGACACAGTTAATTGACTAGATTACACGGGTCATTACCGTTGGCTGTCCCTGAGCCATTGGCCACTATAAAGTCAGTGGTGGCTGGCTGGGTTTGCTGTCTTTTACAAATATCCTTAGCCTCGATAGCCTGAGTACCAAATCCATTAGTCGGCTGCTGTGATAGGCGTACCTGAATGCGCTTCAAGACGTTTTGGGCTTTACCGGTTACATCTATAACATATTGCCCCTGCGAGAAGCTGAACTGGGTGCCCAAAGTGGTTGTATCAACACTAACATTTGACTGGTCGTAAAAATCGAGAAAACGCACCAAGTACTTTTCGCCCGCTATGGTATACGGAATATTGTTCACCTGTGCCTTGCAGGTAGGGCCCGCCGTCCCCGCACCGCTACAGACAGCATTGACAATTTGTCCTTGATTGCCCGCGCCAGTATTATATACGGCGGAAAGACCGGGACTCTGCGAAGGATATAAATAAGCTGTGTAGGTATTATTTATGAGTGCGGTACGGTCCAAGCCAGTACCGTTACCAAGGGGCGTTATGCTGAACTGAATTACTGCCGGATACAGATGCGCTGCGTTGTTCCAGGTATCTGCTGGCATAAACTTTGTAGAGGCGTAGTTAGACGGAAATTGGTTATGTATAGGGTTGCTGGCACTCGACCAGCTGACGTTTAATGAAAAAGGAGAAGTAGTCGGGGCCGGTGTCGGCGTAAATATAGTAGCTCGCTGATCGTCTGGCGCAATATCGCTAAAAACCAGTTGTGGCGGGGCCAGATCTACTAGGACGCAGCTATAAGAAGTATTTGTTTGAGTGTCTATATTTGTACCAGCGGGACTGCTTGGTAACAGATTAGAGCCGTTAGGCGAAGGGCTACCTACAGGACTCAAGCATTTAGTTTTATCTAGACTGACGCCATTTACGCTTAGACCATCTTGGCTTATTTGACCAGCATCCGCGAAAGCCTTAACTTTTTGAGCCACATCGTTAACTCCGCTTTCCGCCGCATAGTATGCCTGGTTCGTCAGCTGCTTACTGAGGGCGGTCTGTTGCTCGCGCCGGGCCAGCTGCGCAAAACCTACAGTCAGCAAGCCCAGCACCAAAATTAAGATCAGGGCTATAACAAGGGAAGCAAATCCCGTCTCGTTTTGGTTGAGCCTTTTATTTTTGAGCATACGCATATATTATACCTCACCTTATTGTAGTCGTTGCAACACGGTTGTGCTAAGGTTAGCTGTAGCACAAAATTGATCCCCACTCAATCCCTGACAGGTAGTGTTTACGTCACTGCCTGTTGTTAGTGTAGGGTCACCATAGGCTACTCCAACTGTCAAGATAAAGGGCGAACCGACTGGCCCATTGGGAGCGGCACACGAGTTGTTTATATCAAGGCATGTCAGCCTGGTGTTGGGCGGCATCAGCTCGGTGCCTCCGGTCGTCGAAGACGCTGGGATCGGACTATTCATCTCACTATAAGGTATGGCTATACAGCCGCCCGCTGGTAGCGGGTCCCGCCATAAGACATGCTGTACTTGGCCTGTGCCGGTACCAATTTCTTGATTCTCAATAAAAGAATAGCGGTAGGTACTAGTGCAATAAGCGTAGACAGTCCCACCGACTGTAGATACACTACTTGCGATAGGTCCGCTATTGAGTTGCAGTTGTTGTGAAATATCATTAGTTATGCTGCGGGCCGTATCTTGCGTAATGGCTTGCGAGTTACCCTTATAAAACAGGTTGCCGATACCGATTAGCACGGCTGTCACCAGCACTAAGATGACTGAAACAATCGTGGTGGCTATCATTAGCTCCAAAATAGTAAAGCCCCGCTGCTGGCGTATAAGATTAGGTGAAGTTGGGCGTCTCATGATCCTGGATGCACCCTGTAAGCTTGCGTAACGTGATCGTCGCCTTGGCCCATAATATCTGGCCAAGTGGCTTGGACAACAAAGGTATTGCTACCGACCATCGATAATGATGGGTCGCAGGGATCAGTAGTTATATGATCACAGTCATAAATTTGCACCGTGTACAGGTTGTTGGAGCCGAAGGTGCAATTTGGAGCAGGAATAGTGCTATAAGGAGTAATGGGCGACGCAGCAAGTAGGTTGGGTACGCAGAATGACTGACTGCAGTATGAATAAATATTGGTGGGGTCGGGCGTGCAGGTGGTGACTTGGCCGACTGGAGCCAGATAACGAAGCGCTTCAATCTGGGATTGCACATAAAGGCTGGCTTCAGAATTCTCCTGTGCTTGCCGGGCATTCAAGAGGCTACGGTTTGCCGTGGCGTAGGAAATGCTAATAGCCAGTCCGAGTATAGCTAGAACGATCATCACTTCAACAATGGTGTCGCCAAACGTATTCAGATGGCCGGAAAATCGCTTTATGGACATGGCGTAACTCCTGCGTCCAGGCGATTCACGGTCGCAGACAGCTGATTATTGTTCGTGCCAATATTAATCTCGGCGTTTTGTTGGCCATCGCTCAAGCCAATGCAGATTTGACTGTCAAGCTTGAAATTGCCAGGCGTGATATTATTGGAGGCCGGAATGGGACCCCAAGCGTTTTGGTCGAGTTCAGAGACCATTTCAATCGTCTGACCGCCGGACTGGTAGGCGGTGTCTCCGGTTTTGATAGATCCGGAACTCTGTATGAAAGCGAAGGCGGGGGTAAAGCCAGGACTACCTTTAGATACGGCAATATTTCCGGATCCAAGTGAATCAGTCCATGACACATGAATAACCTCCAGCCCCTGAGGAATAGTCTCTTGTAAAGTTAAATCGACTGGTGAGTACGGTGAAGCAATAGCGGCCACACCGGTACCTTCAAGTGGCCATGGATAGCCGGGGAAACTGGAGCAATATAGCGTTAGCGACTGCTGAACTCTACTGCTGTTATAACATTCCCGGCTAGCGGCTAAAGAGAAAATTTCATATTGGGTATTGTCTTTGGAAACGTCAAAGCGAAACATTTTACCCAAAAAAACACAACTGCTGTTTATACCTTGCGCTGTGCCGGCTCCAGGGGGAAAAGTAACTTGCGCGCCGACTGAATTCGTCGTGGTACCCGCGCATTTCAAAGGAATATCGCTGTACTGCCCATTGGTAACTTGCTCAATCACATCTTGAATTTGCGAAGCCATCTCATTAACCCCTACTGTGAAGGAAGTTTTTTCTTGCTTGCCCTGTATGAATTGAGCGGCAATCAGAAACATTACACCAGAAATTGCCAACACAATCATAACTTCTACAATGGTGTAACCCAGCGGCTGTTTGTTTTTGCCACCTAACATAACGCTTTAAGTATAGCACAAGCATTATGGGGTAGCATCAGATTAAAAGTCAATAAATGTTTGACGGTACCAATTTAGAATGCCACTGCCAAATAACACCGTGACAATGACGCCAACAATCAGGAAAGGCCCGAACGGAATCACGCTGGATCGCTTAAGTTTCTTAGACATTAACAGAGGTAAGCTAACTAAACTACCAAGCAGCGAGGCCAGAAAAATGAATAAAACGGCTTTGCCTGGCGTACCGGCAACTAAACCGAGTAACCAGCCCAGCTTAACGTCACCACCACCGATCCATTTGCCTCCCGACATCTGAAATATTAAATAGAAAATGCCGCCGCCAATGGCCACGGCCAGCACAACGTCTACCAAAGCCATAGCCGGCCTATTAGCACTAGCGATATTAATAACCGCTATAACCACCGCAATGGCACTTAAGGGGTAAACAATGCGGTCTGGCAGCAAGAGCCAGCGCAAGTCATAAACCAATAACGCCATAAGGCCTACCAGTAATAGCAGCCACAGTATGAACACTGCCACCTGGGCACCTTTTAAGGCTTCCGGCCACCAGGCGTAAGAAGCTACGAACAGCAGGGCCGTGGCCAGCTCTACGGCCGGGTACTGGGTAGAGATCGGCTTGCCACAGTAACGGCATTTCCCCTTTAAAGCCAACCAGCTAAAAACCGGCACCAGGTCTTTGGCTGCCAGCTCATGCCGGCAATGCGGGCACATAGACCGGCCATTCAAGATAGAAAGCTTCTTAGATTTGGCTTTTTTGCTTCCCTGCTCATGCAGCCGCCAAACCAAAGCATTCACAAAACTGCCCAGACACAGCCCTACCACCACAAGTATCACGATAATCATAAGCACCATGTTACCACAAACTTTAATTTAACTTTCAGAGCTTACGGGGTTATGCGTTTTTAGTCCATCTATATGCTGGAAATCTTTAATGTTGTTAGTCCAAAGCTCCAAATCATTCACCAGTGCCGTAGCAGCAATTATAGAATCGCCAAGCTTCATTTTTCGCAGCTGTTTTAAACTGACGGCTTGATCAATAACTTCCTCGGTAAGTGGAAAGTGCTTATATTCCTCAAATAATTGCTCCAACAGCCCTAATTCACTCACCGGCAATTGCGGATAGCCAAGAGCTTCAATCTTAGTAACGCTGGAATACCCAACTCTTTCCCGCAGTAAAACTTCAATATTCAATACATCCTGGGAGGCATAAACCAGCAGGTTCGTATCTATAAGTATCATATTCAGTCGCGGCCGGGCAGCGGGCGGTCTTTCCGGATTTCTCGTTGCCAGGCTACCGGGTCTTTAATTGACTTCAGACTGCCCGGATTGGCCGGTAAGGTCTGTAACTTCATGAGGAGGGCTCTGATTTTTTCACGATCCTGTTGTTTTCGCTTCGTTAAATTGCCAATCTCCACCTTGTCACCGAGCTTTAAACGCTCGGCATCGACCATTTCTTTACGCAAACGAAGTGCGTACGAATTACCGCTCTTGAAAACTGTTGCTATGTAATTACTCATTGTAACTACAATTGTATATACAGTCTTATCTGCTGTCAAGGCACCCAGCCTCACAACATAGATTGGGCGACGCCAAAGGCTTCACCATCATCGAAGTGATGATCGTACTGGCCATTGCCGGACTGATCCTACTGATCGTCTTCTTGGCAGTACCAGCCTTACAACGGGGCTCACGTAATACTGCACGTAAAACTGATGTTGGACGAGTATCGTCAGCAATCAATGAATTCGTATCAAATCATAATGGCGCCGCGGTCGTGGCAGCAAACGAACAGGCAGTTATTGATACTGCAGGTAATCTAAGCCAATACACGCTTGTACCGGCTGCAGCTATTGGTGCTAACAGCCTAACGGTCGCCACTGGCACACAAGCAGCAATGGCACCAGGAGCTAACAACGTAAACTTACAGTAGCATTCAGATAGTAACGGGTGCAGCTTGCAGCGCAGCTAACGATGGATCCACAACCCTAAACACTTCAACAAGGAGAACTGCAGTACAGTATCTTGTCGAAACTGGGGCTGCTCCAACTCCACTTTGTCTGGACGTACAGTAAAAAGCTAGGACTTTGTTTAAGAACAAAGAAGCAGGCCCCTCAGGGGCCTGCTTCGCTTTATCATAGCCGACTATATATCTTGACAGACAATCTCATAGTTCGCACCGGCCCCTGGCTCAATAGTGTACAACATCGAGAGAGAGCGTGTACTAGAACCTGGTTGTGATGCGCCACCAGTAGTGCATTGCGCACCCGTTAGTAGCTCAAGAGCGTCTGTCGGTGCCGTACCCGTAACAGCTATTGTTGGCGCAGCCAAGCCTGCAGCCGGCTCGGCCATAACATTAAAGTGTCCTTGTGCCATAACGCCAGTGCCAGTGGTAAGACCAGTGTATATACCCAGTGTGCCTGCGTCTTGAACAACAGTTGTCAGGTTTGGAGCTGTACTTGGAGCCGTGCCATTATTATTAGATACAAAGTTCGAGATAGATGAGGCCAGACGGCCGGCATCAGATTTACGATTGGTATTTCGGCTGCTACGTTGTAAGGCTGGTACTGCCAAGAAGACGATCAGTAGGATCAGTCCGGCAATGGCCAGTACGATCATCACTTCGATGATGGTGAAGCCTTTGGCGTCGCCCAATATATGTTGTTGGTCACTATTAGATTTTTTTAGTTCGCTAAGCATTGCAAGTGCCCCTTTGCAGTTAAGTTTTAGTGCTTATGGTTAGATAATAGAGAGCTCTCCAGGAAAAAGCAAGCTTTTTACCAAAAGTTATCCACAGTCCCCTAAAGTTGTTGGCACTGAGTAGTGTACCCATTACCGTTTTCGAGGTTGTAGATTACCACTACGTCATTGAAGCCGGCACCTTGGTTATTCGACACGTCTCCCCCACTTAAACCCTCCTGGCATCTCTGGTAGTTAAGTACTTGTATCTCTAGATCTTGTTCCTGGGCATAGGTAGGATCAGTGGGATTTCCTAGGTTATTATAACCAGCTGATACATAAGTGGTTGTGGGGATTTGGGGGAATATACCAATACCGCCTTCAGAACCATTGTCGGCATAGTAAGTCATTTTGTCGATAGCATCTTTGATAATTGGAATATTGACGCAGCTATTGAGGCCGCCGCCATAGCACGAACTGGGCATACTACCAGAGTCGTTCAGTTCATAACGTGATACTGCCTGCAATAAGATAGTGGCGTCTTGTTTGCGTTGGTTATTGCGGCTATTGCGCTGCAAAGTGGGAATAGCCTGAAAGACTATCAGTAAAATCAACCCGGCAATGGCCAAGACTATCAGAGTTTCAACAATAGTAAAGCCACCAGAGTTAGTAGGTCGTAGGGAAAGCTTCATAAAATGCTGCTATCCGCTATTAGTAAAGCCTGATTGGTTGACCAGGCCGTAGATCGGTAATAAGATGGCAGCCACAATAGTTATGGCAACAATGCCCATTAGCACCATCATAACTGGCTCTATGATAGTGCTAATAGCTTTAATTTCGTTGTCGACTTCTTTTTCGTAGTAGTCAGCAACCTTATCTAGCATGGTTTCCATGGCACCGGATTGTTCGCCGATGCTAAGCATATTCGGTACTAGCTCTAGAAAGTTGGGGTCGCCTTTGATAGCATCTGACAAGGCGGTGCCTCCCTGAACTTTTTCAATGGCCCGCTCCAGCGATTTACTTATATGCACATTGTCTACCGCTTGAGAGGTTATTTCCAGTACTTGGATCAACGGTACGCCGCTTGCCACCAGAGTTGTACCGGTACGCGCAAAACGGGCCATGTACATCTTCATAAATAGCGGCCCTACCGGCCAGGCCTTCATCTTGACTTTATCGACTACCGAACGGCCGCCTAGTGTGCGCGCCCAACGGCTACCGAAAAAGATAAGTAGGGCCAAGACTATCAGCATAACCCACCAAAAATTGATCATGAAGTGCGATACGCCGAGTAAGACACGGGTGAAAATAGGCAGCGAGACGCCCTTCAAACCATTGTAGATGCTTTGGACTTGTGGCAGCACTTTGACCATCATGAAAACTACTACAGCAAACATAACCAGCATCACGATCAGGGGGTAGATCATGGCGCCGCGCACTTTGCTGATGATGTCGGCGTCTTTCTCTTGCTGGTCGGCCAGGCGCTCCAGACCGCTATCGAGCGTACCTGAGGTTTCGCCAGCGGCGACTAAACTAACATACACCCGGTTGAAGACTGTCGGATGTTTGTCTAGCGCCACGCTAAAGGCTGTACCGGCTTCCACGTCTGTAATAATTTGGTTTATAACCACTTTAAAGGCCTTATTAGTTGTTTGTTTACCAACTTGGCGTAGGCTCTGAACTAGTGGCAAACCAGCGTTTATGAGCGTGGCTAGTTGACGGCTGAACAGCACCTTGTCTTTAGTTTTAATACGAGTGAAGCGGCGGGCACCGCCGCTTTTATCTACCTTGATGCTCAATGGCGTCAAACCCTGGCCGGTCAGCAGCTTGGCGGCGGCTTGCTCATTGTCGGCCTGGACTTGGGCCTTAACCTTTTGGCCGGTCTTAGCGTTTTTAGCCTCGTAAGTATAGGTCAGCATAATCTAGCTCCGCATTAGCCTGTCTAGTTCATCGAGGTCTACCGCGTAGTTACGGGCCTCATCGTAGGTAATCGTACCCTCATGAACTAAAGTAACCAGGGTTTTGTCCATCGATTGCATGCCAAATTCGGCACCCGTTTGAATAACGGCCTCCAGCTGGTGACTCTTGCCTTCTCTAATGATATTGCGAACGGCCGGCGTAGCGACTAAGATTTCCGCGGCAGCCATGCGGCCTCCGCCAATCGCCGGAATTAGACGCTGCGACACAATGGCCATCAAGATATTAGCCAGCTGGGAACGGATTTGCGGCTGTTGGTGCGGCGGGAACACATCGACCATACGGTCGATCGATTGTGAAGCACTGTTGGTGTGCAGCGTGGCGAACACCAGGTGGCCGGTTTCGGCAATGGTAATGGCGCTGGCTATGGTTTCTAGGTCACGCATCTCGCCAATCAAGACAACGTCAGGATCTTCCCTAAGAGCCGAGCGCAGGGCTGCGCTAAACGAGTAGGTATCGTAGTGTACCTCGCGCTGAACAACCACCGCTTTTTGCGATTTATGAGTGTATTCAATTGGGTCTTCAATTGTAATTATATGCGTCGGCTTCTCTTGGTTGATCTTATTCACCATAGCCGCCAGAGTGGTGGACTTGCCGGAACCGGTCGGGCCGGTCACTAGCACCAAGCCGCGCGGATAATCAGCAAATTTGCTAACTATCGGTGGTAGCCCCAGCTGCTCAATCGATAAAATCTCGTTCGGGATTAGGCGCAAGGCGGCGGCCATGTTGCCACGCTCATGGAAGGCGTTGACGCGAAAACGACCTAGGTCGCCGTAAGCGAAGCTAAAGTCGAACTCTTTATCTTTAAGCAAAATTTGTTTTTGATCCTCATCTAGGATGGCAAATACCAGAGCCTCCAGCGCTTCCTCGTCGAGTTGATCGGAGCCGGCCACGGCCACTAGGGAGCCGTCAACTCGAAGCATAGGCGGCAACCCAACTTGCAAGTGCAGATCCGAGGCCTTCTTTTTAATAACTTCGTCGAGCAAGATCTCAATTCTTGGTTGCGCCGCGTTCATTTCCACCCCCTTAATTGGCTACTCATGCGTTATCCTCGGCGGCCACTCGATTAACTTCAGTTAATGTGGTTTTCTGATCTAAGGCCTTAAAGTAGCCGTCTTGCCGCATATTGACCATGCCTTCAGCTTGGGCTTGTTTTTCTATTTCGGTGCTGGTAGATCGTTTCATGATTAACGCCTGAATTGCCTCGCTGACCTCGAAGACTTCGTAAAGTCCCATACGGCCCCTGTAGCCACCCGGGGTCTCGGTGGCATCCGTGCCCTTGGCTAAAGTATAAGCGGTTTGGCCTCTTAAGGGCAAGCTTTTGTAGCCAAAATCGTCATTGGCGGCCACTAATTGGCTGCTGCTGACTGGCAGAAACTGGCCGATCGCGGCCTGAATGGCGGTTGTTTCAGCGGCATTCGACTGATAAGTTTGCTTGCCGGTATCGGCGATCCGGCGGACTAGGCGCTGGCCAATCACGGTATGCACTGTACTGGCGATCAGGAACGGTTCCACTCCCATATCGAGCAAGCGCGGCAAGATGCCGGCGGCACTGTTGGTATGCAGCGTGCTCAAGACCAAGTGGCCGGTTAGAGCAGCTTGCACGGCCAGCTGGGCGGTTTCCTTGTCGCGAATCTCGCCAACCATCACTACATCGGGGTCTTGGCGCAAGATACTGCGCAGCCCTGTAGCAAAGGTCAGCCCCACGTCGGGGTTGACCTGAATCTGATTGATGCCGTCCATCTTGTACTCTACCGGGTCTTCCAGAGTAACAATGTTGATGGCGTCATTTTTTATTTCTTGGATCAAAGCGTACAGCGAAGTTGATTTACCAGAACCGGTTGGTCCGCTGGTTAAGATCATGCCATTGGGTCTTAAAAGACCTTTACGAATTGTGCGCAGTGCCCGGCCGGTGTAGCCCATATCTTCCAGCTTCAGCGAAGTACCGGTTTTGTCGAGCAAGCGGATAACCACCTGCTCACCCCAAACAATTGGTGCAATGGCAATACGCAGGTCAATCGCCTTGTCGTCGACCAAGACTGTAAAACTGCCGTCTTGCGGCGTGCGGTGCTCGTCAATCTTTAAATTAGACAAAATTTTAATACGCGAAACCAGCGCTGGCTCGGTGCTCTTGGGCAGCTTCATAATCTCGCGCAGTACGCCATCGATGCGGCAACGGATCTTGAGCTCCTTTTCCATCGGCTCAATGTGAACATCGCTGGCCCGGTTGCGCGCCGCGAATTCCAAAATGGCGCTTAGCGCCTTGCTAATCGGCGAATCCTGAACAATAGTCGTTATGGCGCCGCCTCGGGTTTTAGCGGCTTTGCCTTGTGTGGTTTCGGCAGCCTCTTTGTCGGCTTGGTCTTGGTTCTGAAAGGCTCTGGCCATCTGAGTATCCAGGCGAGAGCTATATTGCTTGAGCACTTGGCGAATACCGGCCTCAGAAGCTACATATACTTTTAGAGGTCGACCAATACGCTTACTCAAGAAGTCAACTGCCTGCACGTTATCGGCATCGAGCATGGCCACCACCAAGCGCTTCTGCATTTCGCCTAACGGCACGGCCATGTAGCGCTCGGCAATGTCTTGCGGCAGCAGCTGCAAAACTGCCGGATCGATCTTGGCAGCCGTTAAATTGACGTATGGAACTTTGGTTATGGTGGCATGCGCCTTAGTTAACTGCTCATCTGTTATATAGCCATTCTTGACCATATAGCTTATTAGCGGCTCCTTGCTGGCCTCGGCCTTTTTACGGGCCTCAGTCAAGCGCTCAGCCGTTAGCATGCCGCTCGATACCAGCGTATTTTCAACCTGTTGTTCGGTAACGGCAGATAAAACGCTCACTGGGCGCTCCTACTGCGTGTTACTGCCGCTAAACGGATTGTTATTATTGTTCTGGCCGATGGTAATCGTCTTAGTTGGATCGAAAGCCTGAGGGTTGAAATAGTGTGTATCTGGTGCCGGAAAGTCGGCCGTGATAGGCTTCACCACCTCAACCTGTTGTTGGCGGTTCTTAGGCGATGCGAAGATAGCCTTAGAAGCGAACAATGACACAACCGCGCTAATGAAGACTATAACTACTATCAGTGCCAAATCTTTTTTTCTCATTATTTAACCGCCTGCTTGGTTATGCTAACAGCCTTGGCCGGTTGGTAATAGGTATGAGCGTTAACCGTAATAGCCATGTTGCTTGCACCGCCGCTAAGCGTCATAGTATCTATAGCTATTGGCCTGATTGATTGCTGCAAGGCTTGTATTAACTGCTGTGCCGAACTATAACTGGCATTAACTGTGAAGGTAAATGGAATACTAACGGGTTGCGGGTTAGGGCTGGAGCCATTGTTCTGTTGGTTGAGTTGGTCATCTGTACCGGCAATGCTGGACACTTTTAGGCCACGATCGTCTAGGATTTTTTCTAAGGAGGAGGTCAGTGCCGGGAAGTCGTAGGTTGGTGGCAAAGCATCTAAAATAATCTTAGAGTTCGGTCCGTCTTTATCACCCGTTCCCCCGGCGTTACCGCCAATCACATTAGTCGGAGCAGAATCAAAGGCTTGGTAATGTGTCACCAAACTGTTAAAAGCACTAATATTTGTCAGCAACTGCTTATGGGCAGCTTCTTTTTTGCTGGTAACCCTGGCTTGATATTGGTTTTGGCTGAAGACCGCCTTGGCGGCTACCAAACAAAACACTGTCACAAAGGCGGCCACCGCTACCACGACTACCGTTTGGGCCTGGGCTTTGTCGATGGCCAGGCGCTTAGTCGGGATTTGTACTCCGCCCAATGAAGGCATTTGTTTTTTAGCCATTAGTGGGTGCCTCCATTAGTAGGGTTGGCGGGGGTGCTTGGAGTGGCCTGGAACAGGTCAGTTGGCTGTGCCAACGCTGAGCGAGTAGTTACTTCACTAGGAACCGACAGTTTAACGGTTTTAGTTATGTCAAATATGGTTTTATCGTATGCCAAAGTAATGGTGTAGCTAGCGGATTGAGGGGCTTGGGCAGTTGAAGAGGCACTATTCAGCCCAAAACTGGAAAGCACAATGTTACTGAAAGCATTTGTTGAAGTAGTGGAACTATCTGTGGTATAAGTTGTAAACTTAAGGGTATCTACATAGGTGTTAACACTGGCGAGACTGTCGGTTGTACCGGTTATAGTAGCCGTATCTTGCGTAAAGTCAGTGTTGAAGCTGGTTATAGCTACATTAGCAGGCGTAACTTCATTAAGGTAATTAAATAAGTTATAAGCAGCCGGTTTGCCGGCGTGTAGATTAGTCAGGCTTTCTAGTTGGTTTTGAACCGTTAATATCTTGCCTATTTGCGGCTCGCCTTCTAGTTTGCTACTTTCACTGGTAATATTGTGGGTCAAGTCACTCAAGTGTTTCTTTTGAGCTACGTCAACCAACAACATCAACACTAAAATAGCAATAGCTACCACAGAAACCAGCACCGACATGGTCAGAATCATTCGACGTTGATGCTGTGCTTTAATGTACTCAAGCTTGACGTCTGGTAGTAAATTCAATTGGATCATGGCTCACGCTCCGCCAGGCCGACGGCCACCCCAAACTGGTTAGAAATAGCAGCTAGTTCGTTTTGCCGGTCTTGCCCAAAGGTCACGTTCTGCCAAGCATTGCCAATCTCCACATTTAGGCCAAATTTATTAGCAATATACAGTGGAAATTCCGGAATCACAGCCGCTCCACCAGTCACAATAATGCGATCAATCTTGGAGCCGGCATAACGAGTTTGGAAGAACTTGATCGACTTTTCTATTTCGGTAATCAGCAATTCAACCGTGCCTCCAACCGCCTGAAAAACCTGACCCTCTAGTTTGTCTTTACTTAGGCCAAATTTAGATACGAATTGCTCGGCCTGTTTCTCATCGATATTCAGGTTCTGGGTGGCTGCTCGCACAATAGCTTCCACACCGGTTGGTATGTTACGCATTAAGTGAGGCATGCCATTCATTAAAATAACTAAGTCCGTGGCATGCTGGCCGATATCTACCAACAACTGGCCAGCCGGGTCTGGCGAAGCCAATGACCGCGCCAAGGCTAAATTATCCGGTTCAAAGGCTATCACGTTAAGGCCAATCGATTCTAAGATGTCTAGGCGCTCCTCAACGTACTTATTGGGCACGCTGGTCAGTAATACTTCTTGCTTAGTCTTGTCGGCCGGTGAGTCGCCAATCAACACCCAGTCTATTTTCGATTCAGCCAGTGGCGTGGGGATTAGCGTATCAGCTTGGTAAGGAATAGCTTTAGCCAGTTCGTGGGGAGGCAGCCGGTCAACATCGGCCACAGTCGTGAAAACCTTGCTCGAGGGAATACCAACTGCCACGTTGCGCGAACTAACACCCGCCTGTTTAACCAGCTGGCCTACTGCTTGGGCCAGCTTCTGCAGGTCGGCCGGTGAGTCGCTTAGGGCAATGTTGCTGTCGAGCGGCACGTACGCATAACGCACCAACACTTTAGGGCTAGAAGAACCACGCAACTCCACCAAGCGAATAGCAGTACTGCCCATATCCAGGCCGAAGAAGTCACCAACGCCGCTTAAAAATGAGCTCATGATCTGCCCCTAATAATACCATAAGCAATATGGAGTTGTGCCCTGTTGCAGCCGATTGCAATTTTCCCACCCATTTTGCTTGTTTTACCCGTTTTAGTTTCCTTTAAGCTTTACCATTTTATTCTATCACAAATCACAACACCGGCGGCAAACTGGTAAATGAATCATACTGTAACGCGCCATTATTAAGCGGATCCGGCGGTACTGCCAGGTATAGCTCTGGGCTAACGTCAAATACCTCGCCGGCACAGACCGAAGCATTGCCGGTAGCTGCGTTGTTAGCACAGCCCCGGGCACCACTGCGTGGGTCTTCGCTCGTATTGGTTAAGCTATCTCGGAGTGATCCAAAAGTGCGCATCAGGTTAACCTGGTCAGCCACAAAGCCGCCGTGTACCGTCAGCTGTTGGCTGCAATTACTATACTGTAGAGGCGCGGGCATGGGCGCAAAGCTATTAGGTCCGGTGATATTACCACAAGTATAGATCTTGCCACCCGCACCGCCACTAGACTGGGCTACATATAATCCGTCAAGGGTTTTAACGTTAGGACCAATGTAGATGTTGCCGCCGGTTGCAACCAGTTCAAAGTAAGGCACATTAGTAGTATCCCAGGTACCGCTACCACCATAACCATAAGTTATGTCGCTATTAATATAAACATCCTTGCCTTTCGTGTAATAGGCTATGCTTTGGCCATTGCTGATGGAGCCGGCTGTAAACTGGCTAATCGAAATATTTCCGGGGGTTATACTGGCATCATCAAAAAAGTTATACTTGCCCGGCCCGGGAATAAGAGCAACGTTGCTAAGGTCGACATCGCCAGAATTTGGCTTACTGCCTGTCGGCGGCGACTTGGTCGTGGCGCATGAGCCTGCTACAAAGTCTCCACCCATTTTTGGACTATCAGTGGTTACGCTACCAGAGGTATTCGATGTATTGCCAAAGCTCAAGCCTGTCCCCGGAGTCGGCCCAACACCAGTAAATGCCATACCGTTTTGCCCGCTGGCAAAGCCGGTAATACGGGTTAAGGCTAGAGCGTTAAATTGAGCACCGGCACCAATACCGGAGTTCGGATCAGGCCCAGGGTTCGTGCCATTATCATCGTTCCAGCTGGCCAGTTCGCCGCCGCCGGCCCCGCCCGAACAACTGGCCGACACACCACTGCCATAAACCTTAAAGTACGGCTCATTGATCACTGTGTCGCAACCAGTGGCTGGATTATTTGGAGCGCCAGAGTCACTAGTATCAACTATGTCAGTTGGCCCATTAGGACCTACCCAACCGTCCGTATAGGCTACTTGATCGATACTACAGTATTTATCGCCCGCGTTTACAGCGCCGCTAATTGGAGAGTTGGTAATGCCTAAATTATAGCTATCCGGATTTATCGGTGAACTGGGGGCATAAGGATACACGTCGCCGTTTCTGTGATAATCATCCGGTGGTATAAAACCGGAACTACACACCGGAACATAACCAGACGGCGGAGACTGCTGGTAAAAACAGGCAGTTGTAGGTACATAGATCGACAAGCTCGAGTCACTTAGGTCATTTGTGGTTAGTATATCCCCATAGAAATTAACATATTTAGGGTCTTGTCTGGACGGCTGAAGGTTCGCAGACAGAAGACTCGCAGATGCCTGTGGCTGGACGTGAAAGTGTGTGTAGACATGGACTGTGGTTGAGCAGTCGTTGGCCGCGTTACCCCCGTTAAGTGGGGTAAGCCCATAGTAGTCTGGGTAGACCGAAGTCGTTTGAGTAGTAACAGCGTTTGGTGAGGTTCGGGGTATGCCTACAGCCCCAGTATCTCCTGGTCCGAGTGAATACGCAGTGTAATAGGTAGGCTGAGGCAGCCCGGAACCTGTCAGAGCCGGACCGGAGCCAGTGCCAGGCCAAGGCTGGCTTAAAGTGTCTATACCAGTGTTCGTCATACTAAAGTTGACGGTATAGCGCGTGTTGGGTTTAACATCGGTTTGCGGCTCACCAGCCCAGTTATTGGTAATGCTGCTAAGACTACATTGGGCCGAATAACAGTTCTGCACCGTTTGGTACCAGAAGTTGTACTGCCATATGCCGTCTCCATTGGATGCCGTTCCTACACGCACGTAATATTCCACATAGATACGGCGGTCAGGGCCGTTCGGCGCACCCAGACTTGCAACATTGATATTTACATTGCCGCTGCCGGAATGCACGATACCGCTCTGATAGGTCGGGCCCGGAAAGCCGGCTTGATTGTAGCTTCCCCAGCTGAACTGGCCGCTATTGGAATACGCACTCGTTGCACCTCCAGCCGGCCCGGCCGATCTAAAGTCACCGGCACTCGATAGTGAGGTTACCCGGTAGTAGACATTCCCGCTGAGCGGCGAGCCGTATGCATTACCAGAACCGCCACCGTTGGGTGAATACGTTACGATGTTTCCAGTTGCATCAGTTCCCTCATTGTTATTCGGATACGTATACGCCCTGCATATTGGGGCGACCGGCGGAATACGAGGCGGGCAAGAGTTTGCAAACGGGGGAGTCGCTGTATATTCGCTAAATGGCAGCTGCACTGATACACCATGTGCCCTGTCAACGTTCTGCCACTCCCATTGATAAACATGCCCTGCTACGAATGTAAGTGTGCCCCCGTCGTTCCAACTACCGGAAGCAAGGCCAGAGTATGGTACCCCAAGTCCTCCTGCCGGCATCCCCGACGTGGTACCACTCATATCTTTCAACGTAAAGTACTCGTTAGTGTCTTGGGTTATTCCGGGATTTCCTTGGCCATCTTGCCAGCGCAAGGTTTCAACAGATCCGGTATATGAGCAGTCCGGGCTGAAGTAAAAATCAAATTGATTAACCCCATTACTGGGCTGCTGAAGACCCAGTTGATTAGTTTCATTGGATTGATTATAAGGAACATTCATACTACTGTAGTTTGGACAGTTCGGATCGCCAGGGAGCGCGGGGTTAGGACAAACACTTGACGTTGTATAGTAGTAATCCGCGGCCGGATTCTTAAGATTCACAAACCCAGAAAATGTTTTACCATCGGCAGGACCTATATAAACACCGCCTGAAACGTTAACACTGTAGTTCTTCTCGCTATTATTGCCAGAGTTATCCGTTACTTTAATCAGAGCCGAGCACATATTAGTTCCAAACTTTGTATCCGGACAATGGCCAAAACTAGTAAAATCGGATGAGCTTAAAGTCACCACCATATTATTTCCGCTGCAACTACTAATAGTTTGGGTATTGGTGGAAATTTGGAGAACATGAGCACCGCCGCTATCAGGAGCGTAATACATATGATCCTCCCAGCCAGTTACGTCAGATAGAGCCTTGCAGCCATCCACTATTGTTACTGTTATGCCCGTATTAATAAAATTACTCGGAGCAATTACTTCATAGTCCGAGGAGACACCAATTGTTCCTTGCGAGCGGTAAGCAGCAGAAAGAGGCCTATTCCCACAAAAGTCAGGGCTCGGGAAACTGCCGTTTTGGCACCAAAGATAGAAATCCGACCCAATTGATGAAGTATCGACATCTGTTGAACCGGTGCTTCCATCAAAGTTACTACCGTAGGGTTTAGCAAAATAAGTAGTCGGGTTGGCTGCGCCATTCCCTCCTCTAGGGTATTGAGTAGTGCCGCTTATTGAAAAAGCATTAGCGGTAGGACCGTGACAGAAAAAAAACATGAATCCGAGAAAACCAAACGTAAAGAATAAGCTAAACTTTGCCCATCTTGGGCTTATAAATCGCCGCCCTGTCGTCTTTTGATTATTCTGATTGAGGTAAGGCATCTCTACTACTTCCCGTAGCTTTCCATGTATTTTATCAATTGGGTGAGGTTCTGCTGCTGCTTAGCACTTTTACTGCCGTCCTGGGTATAGAGTTTCTGAAGCTGATAAGCGTATACCAAGGCCTGTTTGGTATTTCCAGTTTCGAACGTGCAACTTATAATATAGTTAAGCGCCTGCTCACGGACGTCGGTAGAGTACTTACTGGAACCAGCCAGCTGCGGGCCAAGCGAACCGATCTGTTTTAGACCGTCACTGCAATGGTGCTTACCATCCTCCAGTGTGCTGACTATATTGTTGAGCTTCTGGCTACGGTTAGGTAATACTTTGGTGTGTATTATCAGCCCTAAAATAACAAGGACTACTATAACCAGAATCGTAATTAAACCATACTTAATTAACCGCCTGCGGCGGGCTGATATTGGCGCTGTTTTCATTACCCTTGGCTGTTTATCTTCCGCATCCATTATCTACTTTCAGCAACTGATAATGCTTATCCTTGGCCTATTGTAGTAGACACCCTTAGGTTTAGCAACCGTAACTAAGTTGCTATTTTAATTTAGATGACATTGATAACACATTGGAGGGCTTAAGGTGTCCATTCCCTATAAGTGGCCACGGAATTGTCATTGATGGCCCGGTTGGAGGCGGTTCTATAGCGTACGGTTGAGTGCTAGGAGCTGATGCCTCCTGGCCTTTTTGTGGAGGATACGTAACACTACCGCCGGCACCAAAGTTTATCGTAGTACTGGCTAAAAAGCGGCTCATTTCACTATGTTTTGGTGTAGGCTGCATATGAACAAAAATTTCTTGAGTACCATTTGGAGCCGTAACTGGTTTTGACTCGCCGCCAGGGTCTGCAAAACCGGGGCTTGAACTCAGGATAGGGCCTGACCGTTCGACAAACTGGCCTGTCATGGCTTGCGCGGCCGGTACTGCATCTACGCCGACCGCATACTGATCACCGCGCGCGCCCCATGTACTACCACCGCTAAAGAGTCTATAGAGTATTCCATTTTGGATGGTAGCCGAGCCGCCTTCATCGATACAATATTTCATACCACTAGCACACTGCCACGGCTGAAGTGGTTCAGGTATCCGACGGATGGGGCCAATCAGCTGAGTGCCGTCTTGATTTAATATACCTTCATAGGTATTTAAGGGCTGCTCAGTCCAAAAAAGCAGGTTTTGCTTCGTTGCTGGGTCATAGACTTGCGAAGGGTCAATTTCGCCACCGGCAACCTGCTGCGGGGCACCGGGTACAGAGTTAAATTGGCCAGGAAATGTCACCACTCGAGTGTGCTTGTACCAATCTCCATTGTCTATACTTGCTGAATCGGCTTCGCCGATCACCATGGTGTTCGGCTTCATGTACATCCGCTGGCCCGTGGCATCATACAGCACAGCCGAGGGATTTACCCGAGCGGCAAAATACACAACGTATCTGCCATTTATTTTGTCTAGTTCAGGTGCCCAGATCTCGCCGCCCTTGCCTGTGCCGTTGGTAGGCAGAGCCCATGAGGGCTCGTCGTCTTCCGGAAAGATGTAGCCGTCGCTAGTCCAGTGTATCAGGTCGTTTGACTTATACTCTGTTATCGCTGCTTTCTTATGCCCTTTTCCATTGGCTTCGCTATTATTGGAGGTACAAGCTAGTCGATAGTTCCGGTAACTTACCTGTAAGACAGTTGGATCAGGACAGGCTATTAAGTTACCGTTGCGGTCTTTTATAGATTTGGGATGCAGGTTAGACTTATGAGTGCTGGTCGCCGTGGCTTGTGGAGTTTCTACGCTAGGTGAGGCAGCGCTGGCAGTGTCAGTTCCTACCATGGCCGAGCTACCACCAATGGCCGCGGCTGCAACACTCATAAGCGCTAGTAAATTACGCCGCGAAAAGAATTGGGCCTGATTGGCATTAACTGCCACGACCTCCCTGGATGTTATCGGTGGCTGTTGCGGCTCAATATTTAATTTCTCAAGTGATGACATCTCTAGCTCTCTTAAACTTTTGTTGCTCTCCACTTGAATTATAACTCTGGTAGCAATTCAAGTACAGAAGTCTGAATTATAGCATATTTATGAGGTATTTGCAACACCGACCTCCCGGTTGATTTTAAAGTTTCACATTTGACTGTGAAATGGCTGCCGAAACACTCCATATATTATTATTTTTTATATTAAGATATGAGTGTTCCTGGCCCTTGCTTGGCCTCATCCCTCAGTCTTGACGATTCATATACAATGTATATACTTGTATATATGATTGCTGCTCAAAAAATTCAGGATTGGGGAAATAGTAAGGGTATCCGGCTCCCAAAAAAAATGCTGGCGGCCCGACCGTGGCAAGGTGTGACCGACGTGACCGTAAGCACCGCCGGTAATAAGATCATCCTGACGCCTACCACACCAAGCGACTCACCGACTTTGGATGAGCTGTTGGCGGCTATGACGCCCGAAAACCTTCATCAGGCGGTAGACTTCGGCCAGCCAGTCGGCAAAGAATTGCTGTAGTGGCTTACGTTCCTGAAAAGGGTGACGTTATATGGATCGATTTTCGCCCTACCAAAGGGCACGAGCAATCCGGCCACCGGCCTGCCTTGGTTATGACGCCCAAGGCCTACAATGCCAAGACCAACCTGGTGCTGGTTTGCCCCATTACTTCACGGGTTAAAGGCTACCCTTTCGAAGTAAGTATAAAGTTTCAGAATACGGCTGGCGTAGTACTGGCCGACCAGATAAAATCCATTGATTGGGTGGCCCGGAAAGTCAGTTTTGCCGGCGCCGGTCTCTCCTCGGCAGTTGCTAAAGCCGAACAGTTACTGCTGGCCCTACTCGGCTAGACAGCGGCTACGACTTCGCCGTGGCTGGGGTCGATATTGGCGGTTTGGGGTGTGCAGATAACTAGGCAGTTATTGTGAACCTTTAACGAATGTGGGGAAGAGAGCATCAGGTAACTTCTTGCTGTACTTATGGAAGTATGCTTTGATTAACGCGCCGGCACCCTGGCCAAGGCTTTTTTCATTACACCCAAAACTAGGTGTCATTTCTGTCGGGGCATTTAAATCAGCTGCATTAGTTGGAATTTCATAACTACTTGTCTCACGGTTTGGCAGATGCCCGGGCGCGCTAGCTAGAGCGCCTGGCCGTAAAGCCCAGGCCACGAGTGGAACACCTAGACGTTGTAAGTATGCAAGATATTTGGGGGCGGCTGTGTAGCCATTTGAGTAACATTCCCAGGGCCGGTGCGGTGAAGCAAATAATGACCACTCGCCATCTTCTATCGGTATACCCTGCTTAACCAGTTTTCCGATTTGGGTATACCAAACAGACTCATCATGTAAGTTCTCTTTATGAACGCCATAGACACTATTCTGATCCTTGATCAGATGCGAAGGCAGTAATTGCATACGAGAAGTTTCATAGGGGCCCTCTTGCTCAATAACATTAGTGATCCCTTTATTTCTTATGTCGTCTGTCAAGGTCTGCATACCCACATAATTTACTCCACTGACCGTACCACCCCACTGCCATAGCCTCCATATTGTATTTGCGTCCATCATAGAAGTCGAGCCCTCTAAGTGCTTCAACCTAGGTTCGTTGAACAGGTCAAACATCACAGGAAACTTATTGCCATACCGTTCACTCATAAGCTCCCAGAATTTGACCGTTAATCCTGTGGGGTTTGGTTGGTTGCCCGTAAATTCATTGTTGTCATTCAATATTACTATTTTATGAAGTTTGATAACTTTGCAAACCAAGCCGTTAACAGCACTAGCATACGTGTCATTAAAAGCATTACCGGAAGTTGGATGGGCAAACATTTCATCTTCGCTTACTTGCAAACGAACTGCATTTACACCCCAGGAACCAGACGCAGCCTCAATTTGAGCGTTAGCTTGTGCCTCTACCTTTAGGTTTGTATAGTCACCTTGAACCACGGAAATTCCATAAGGCATAATCAAGTGTCCTTGAGAATCCTCTACGTGTGTTCCGACTACTTTTAGCGATGTTTTCGGCTCACCTCCAGACACTTCTTGACCGCATATGTCAGTCGGCAGTTGGTTTGCCACCATTGTGGGAATGGGTGCACCTTCGGGATTAATGCTATTCGTATCGCTTTTGGCAGTACTGTAGGCAACTGCAGGCATAAGGGCTCCAGCTACAATAAAAGCCGTAGCTTGTCTTAAGCCTGGAAGCCGTAATAATCTATTGTGAGGTATCGGCTCAGGCTTAGCCAAACCGGGTAAAGTATCTTGCGCAATGAATTGCTCCGTATCACTTCCTTTGGACATGCGATCATAACCTAATGTGAAGTAGTATTGCAGGCTATATTACCATACTTATGCACTTTTTGCAACAGGCTGCTCGGCTAGGCCACGGCTACGACTTCGCCGTGGCTGGGGTCGGTTTTGGCTGATTGAGCGCGGATGACGAAAGTGGCTAGTAGCGAGGCGGCGATGCCAAAGGTCGAGGCGATTAAATAACCATCGTGGAAGCCGTGCACGGTAGCTGTGGCCACGATGTTATGGCTAGGCGCGCCATGCAGGTTCAGGTTAGTGATATAGCGAGAGCTGGCCGAAGCCGCAATGCCTGTTAGTACGGCCAGGCCCAGCGAACCACCAATTTGCTGCGCCGTATTAAGCAAGCCCGAGGCCAGGCCGGCTTCGTGCGATGGCACGCCAGAGGTGGCCGCAATGCTCACGCTCACAAAGGTAGACCCCATGCCAAATGCTAGAAGTATCATGCCGGGCGCGACGTTTCCCCAAAAGGTGCCATTAACCGGAATGTGCGACAGCCAAAACAGGCCGGCCGAGACAAACAAGGGCGCCACCATTAGAATAGGCCGGTAACCGACCTTCGCGACCAGCCGCGGCACATTGGTAGCGGCAATAGCGATAATTATCGGAATAATCAGAAAACTAAAGCCAGTTTTAACCGGACTGTAGCCTAGAATTTCTTGCAAGTACAGCGTGCTAAAAAAGAAAATCGAAAACATACCGGCCGCCATCAACAGTTGCAGCAAATCGGCACCCGACAGATTACGGATGCGGAAAATGCGCAGAGGCATCAATGGATTTTTGACACGGCTTTCATTGATTAAAAATATTACTAAAGCGGCGATGCTCAAGCCAAAATACGTTAGAGTGGTGTGTTGCGTCCAGCCTGAGGTTGGCGCCTTTACCAGGGCGTACACCAGCCCCATCAGGCCGCCGGTTACCAATATGGCGCCGGGCAGGTCCAGATCGTTGTGCTCAGTCGTTGACTCGTGCCTGCCCAATATACGCAAAGAAGTAATAATGACGCCGATGCCAACCGGTACATTAATAAAGAAGTTCCAGCGCCAACCCAAGTACTGCGTTAAAATGCCGCCGGCCAGCACACCAACGGCCGCGCCGCCGGCCGCCACCGCGCCCCAGACCGACAGAGCCACGTTTCGCTCATGCCCCTCACGGTATGTTACTAAAATAATAGACAAAGCGGCGGGTGACATAAAGGCGCCGGCCAAACCTTGTAGCGCCCGAAAAACGATCAGCATACCGCTGCCCTGTGACAAACCGGTCCCCAGGGAAGCCAGTGTAAAGACAGTGATGCCCGCCAAAAAGATCCGGCGCCGGCCAAACAGGTCGGCTGCCCGGCCGCCCAGCAGCAGAAAGCCGCCGAATGTCAAAGTGTAAGCGGTAACCACCCACTGCAGCGTAGTGCTGGTCATATGGAAAGCCGTTTGAATAGACGGTAGGGCCACGTTAACAATCGACACGTCAAGAATCACCATGAACTGCGCCAAAGCCAGCAGCACTAGCACCAACCAATGGCTAGTCTGTTTTTTTTCGGTTGACTCAACCGCTTCCTTGCCTAACTCTTGCCTGACTTTATCTGCCATAACGGTTCTCCGGTAATTTGAATCATTGTAGCAGCTTCCACTATATTTGGTATAGTAAAAAGGTAATCAGGAGTTGCTGTGTTCCCAAAAATCGCCCGTTTCTCTGTCAGATTTCGCTGGTTCATCTTAGTTTTTTGGATTTTGGCCGTGCCGATTGTCACAGCTAATTTTCCAAATATTAATAACGTCGCTAAGAACA
Organism: Saccharimonadales bacterium (SeqCode); assembly: GCA_036276195.1. Lineage (GTDB taxonomy): Bacteria > Patescibacteriota > Saccharimonadia > Saccharimonadales > UBA4665 > DATBED01. The sequence goes on from DATBED010000032.1 coordinate 40,864, forward strand.
ACAACTCCGATTTCCTGCCCAAAAATAGCCCCACCCAAACCGCCTCGCAGCTGGAAACCGCCTTTCAAAGCAAGAACACAGCTACCAATGCCGTGATCGTGGTCAGCCGTTCGACCGGCTTAACCCCGGCCGACAACGCCGTGCTGGCCAGTATGGTTAGTAATGTTAAGCGTGTTAATTCAGTCACCGGCGTGCGTGATTCGGGCACCAGTGCCGATGGCCAAGTTCATCAGTATCTGGTTGGTATTTCGGGTAGCGCTTTTGGCCAAAAGGCGACCGGCATTGTTAAGAACATCCGCTCGGCCATGAAGGCCGGCCTGCCGGCCGGTTTGAGCGTCCACCTTACCGGCGACCTGGCGGCTGGAGTTGATCAAGACAACACCAACCAGAAAGGCCGCAATAGCACCGAAGGTTACACCGTGATTTTGATCCTAGTGCTGTTACTGTTGGTTTTCCGGGCCCTATTGGCACCACTGGTCACCTTGATTCCAGCCGGATTAGCCCTGGCTGTAGCCCAGCCGGTCATTGCTGAATCCACTAAGGCCGGCGTGCAAGTCGGCTTTATTACTCAAATTTTATTGATCGTGCTATTACTAGGCGCCGGCACCGATTACGGCCTGTTCCTGGTTTTTAGGGTGCGCGAAGAGCTTAGGAATGGCCTAGACCCCAAAGCAGCTGTAGTTAAAGCCGTGTCGCATGTTGGCGAATCAATTACCTTCTCGGCCGCTACGGTGGCGGCTGCCCTGTTGGCCTTGCTACTGGCCAGTTTCGGTCTATACAAGGGTCTAGGGCCGGCCCTAGCTATTGGCTTAGTCATTATGTTGCTAATCGCCCTGACCTTTTTGCCCGCCTTGCTGGCCATACTTGGCCGGGCCGTTTTCTGGCCTTCAAAAACAACTAAGCGCGCACCGAAAATCGGGCTGTGGGGGCGCTTGGCCGATACAGTCATCAAAAAGCCGGTTACCATGATAGTGCTGGGCATCGTGGTGTTTGGTGCCCTAGCCTCTGGCATTCACGGCTATAAATCGTCCGGTTTCGGTAACAGCAGCTCTCCTACAGGCAGCGATTCGGCAGCCGGCCAACAGCTAATTGTTCAGCATTTCCCGGCGTCTAACAATAATCCGGAACTGCTAATCTTCCAATTTCCCAACTCGACCTGGAACAACCCCTCGCCTGCAGCCAAGGCCCAATCCAAACTGGCAGCCTCGGCTGTTTTCAAAGCCGTTGGTGGACCATTCAACGTTAATGGTTTAAATCTGACACCGGCTAAGTTGCAGCAACTACATAACAACGGTAATCCGGCCTTGCAAGCAACCCTCAGCCAATTTATCAGCCCCGATGGCAAAACCGTTCAATTTTATGGTGTACTGAAGGCCGGTTCAACTGGTAGTGCCGCCGCCACGAATGCCATTCCTGCCGTTCGTAAGACGCTGCAACAAGTGGCTGCCCAAACCGGCGCCAGCCAGGCCCAAATCTACAGCGCCGATTCGGTGGGCTATGACGTCAACCACATCGCCACCAAAGATTTAGAAAAAATCATTCCAGCCGTGCTGCTGATTATTGCAGCCTTATTAGCGATATTATTGCGCAGCCTGGTAGCCCCCTGGTACTTGATCTTAACCGTTGGGCTGTCGTACCTGGCTTCGCTGGGCTTTGCCATGATCGTGTTCGTGCACATCAAGCACGAAGATGGGCTAAATTTTGTGCTGCCATTCTTGATGTTCATATTCGGCATGGCGCTGGGTGAGGATTACAACATCTTAGTTATGAGCCGCATCCGCGAAGAGTCGCACAAAGAGAAAAACCTGACGGCCGCCGTCACCAAAGCCGTTGGTATAACCGGCACTACCGTAACCTCAGCCGGACTGATCCTAGCTGGCACTTTTAGTATTCTCGGCCTCGTTGGCGGCAACGAGCAAGTCCAACAGATCGGTTTTGGCATCGCTTTTGGCATCCTGCTCGACACCTTTTTCGTGCGCACCCTGCTGGTACCATCAATCGTCGCTCTGCTTGGCCGCTACAACTGGTGGCCCTCAAAGCTCTACCACGACTCCACCAAGTAACTTTATTTAGTTGCGTCTTGCACGGTGTACGAAGACTCTAAGATCTTACCGTCTGCTGTAATAAACATGTACCCTTCTACATAAGCTTGCGTAACTAACAGTAAGTCAAAAGGGTCTTTATAAAGTAACTGGGTTGTTGGGTACGCTTGTAAATGATCAGTCTCTATATCTAGGACCGAGAAACCGCTTAACTTAATACCCTCCAGCAAGTACTTAGTATCATAAGGGAATTTCTTGGCCTTATATTTTATGGCTAATTCCCAAAGGCTGGCCTTAGAAATATAAACAGAAACGCCTGATTGCAAAAGCTTCTGGGTTTCCTGCCCAATCTTTTTAGTTTGTTCAAGTGACCAAATAAAAACATGAGAGTCCAGTAATAGCGATTGTCTAGTCTGTGCCATTGTCAGGAAATAGAGCGCCTTCGCTCATTTGTTTAACAAGCACTGGGTCAGAATTCATAAGATCATCATCACTATAAGTAATTTTGTGCTTGCCTTGCCATACACCAAGTTTAATTTTAGGTTTGGTTGGCAGTGGCGCGATCACTGCTTGTGGTATACCAAAAGCGCCTATATAAACCGTTTTACCTGCCTGAGCGCGCTTAACCAATTTACTTAAGTTCGCTTTTGCGTCATATATTGTTATAACTTTATCCATGTACCCATGGTAACATGGTATTATGGTCAAGTCAACCTATGGTCAAGTTTAGTTTTATCTGATAGAATGTGCTCATGAGCTATATTTCCTGCGCTATTGTGGGGTTGCCGAACGTTGGGAAGTCGACCTTATTTAATGCCCTGACCGGCAGTAATGTTTTGGCGGCTAATTACCCGTTCGCCACTATCGAGCCAAACACCGGTATTGTGCCGGTGCCCGACGAACGCCTAAACAAGTTGGCCGGGCTATACCATACTGAAAAAGTCGTGCCGGCGACCGTGACTTTCGTGGACGTGGCCGGCCTGGTGGCCGGGGCCAGTGAGGGCGAGGGTCTGGGCAATCAGTTTTTGAGCCACATTCGTAGCACCAGTGCCATCGTGCAAGTGGTGCGGGCTTTTAATGATCCAAATGTCACCCATGTTGATGAAGCGCCTGATCCGCAAAAAGATATCGACGTCATCAACACCGAGCTGGTACTGGCCGACCTGCAAACCCTGGGGCGACGTTTGCCTAAATTAGAAAAAGAAGCCCGAGCCAACCCTAAGTTAAAGCCTATCGTGGAAACCTATCAGCAAGTGAACAAATTTTTAGATAACGGCCAGCCACTGTGGAATCATCCGGAAATCGACGGTGATTACATAGCCGACCTGCAGCTATTAACAGTTAAGTCAGTGATTTATTTATTCAACCTCGGGGAAGCCGATCTGGGCGACGAGGCACTTAAAAATCGGCTGCACGATATGGTCGCGCCCAATCAAGCTCTATTCGTCAGCGCCAAGTTAGAGGATGAGTTGAAAGAACTCGACGCGGTTGACGCGGCCGAGTTATTGCAAAGTTATGGTCAAGCCGAGTCCGGTTTGGTGCAGCTGATTCGCGCCGCTTACGACAGCTTGGGGTTGCAAAGCTTCCTGACGGCCGGCGAAAAAGAGGTGCGGGCCTGGACAATCCCCAAGGGCGCCACGGCACCGCAAGCCGCCGGCGTAATCCATGGTGATTTCGAGCGCGGCTTTATTGCCGCCGAAGTAGTCAGCTACCCAGACCTAATCGAGGCCGGTTCCTTACCAGCCGCTCGAGCGGCTGGTAAGGTGCGTACCGAGGGTAAAGGCTACATAATGCAGCCAGATGATGTAGTTGAGTTCAGGTTTAATGTCTAGCGTGCTGGTTCAGGCTTGGTTTTTTGTGAAACCGGCCGATAAACCGGTAAAGACGGGTGCGGCAAGCCAAATTTACGGCTGCCCAAAGCCTGCGGCAGCTTAGAATAAGCCACCTTTATAGGATTAACCACCAGCCCGCCGCTTTGG
>DATBED010000033.1:0-12271 GCA_036276195.1 Saccharimonadales bacterium (SeqCode)
GGTCCCACTGCCGGTCGGCCAGGCTTAAGCGCACACCACCGATCACTTCAGGGTCGTGTTCTTCGCTCACCATGACGCGCTTGGCGCCCGGGTAAAGCCGCCTGGCTTGGCGCTCTATCTCGGTTTTAATCTCGGCGGTCAACGGATGGGCGCTGGTAGCAATTACCTGGACGAAGCCGGCTTCGGCCCACGAGTATTGCACGTCTCGCAAGATGGAGTCGAGCTCACTGACGCGCCGCTCCTGCAGCAGATAAGCCGCCAGCTCGCGGCTCAACTGCTTAGTGGAAGCGCCTTTCAGCGTCTGCTCTGCTATTAAACGGGAAACACGGCCACGGGGAGTTTTCATACCGTCTGGCCTTCCTTTTGGCGGCCTTTAAGCAGGCGCTCGATCAACCGGGCGTCTTTTTGGGCATCTAACTTTTCTTCGATAATGGCTTCGGTGGCGTCGCTGACCAGACCGACCAGCTCGCGCTCCAACCCCTGGCGAGCTCGCGCCATATCTTGGTTAATCCGGTCATCGGCGGCCGCCAGAATGCCCTCGGCCTTGGTCTTGGCTTTGTCTTCGGCCTCGCGGATAGTTTGGCGGCCCGCGTCTTGGGCCTCCGCAATAATGCCGTCAGCCTGTTGCCGGGCTTCATGCAGGATTTGTTCGGCTTTGCGCTCCAACTCGGCCTGTTCCTGTCGCAGTTTTTCGGCCAGAGTGACACTGCTCTCGATGGTCTCCCGGCGTTGCTGCAGTACTTTCAGGATTGGCTGAAAGGCATAGCGTTTGAGCACCAGGAAAGCCAGAATGAAGGTGGCCAGCTGGATCAAGAAGGCCTTGCCGTCAATGCCCAGCGCACCAAGCCCGGAAGAGGAATCGGCTGCGAAGTTAGTAAAGCTATACATCATCTGTTGCCTGAACTCCTATTTGATGAAGAAAGTAGCGCCTAAGCCGAGTAGACCAAAAAACTCCGCCATACCTACGAATATAAAGAGCTTACCAAAGAACTTATCGGCCTCTGGGTTACGCCCAACTGCCTGAATGTAACCGCTACCAATTAGGCCAATGCCAATAGGTGCTCCAATAAAACCACCGGCGATCATCAAGCCTTTACCTATGATAACGGTGTTAACTGCGTCGGCAACTAGACTTACGTGCATTATGTATAACTCCTTCCATTAACTTTACTATTAATTGTTTCAGGAACATCATCTTCGGTCAAGTCAGGATGCTCGGCGTGCGTGCCAGCACTATTGACCGCGGTTGCCATGTACATCGTACTGAGAATGGTAAAAATATAGGCCTGGAGGGCACCAACGGCAAATTCCAACAGCACGAAGGGCATAGCAGCTATTGGTGACAAAAAGGACGAGGCTTGCCCAGCCAGGTAGGCCATAATAGAGATAAGGATCTCACCAATGGCCACATTGAGGAAAAGTCGAAGACTAAGGCTGATAACCCGTGTCAAGTCAGTGAACAACTCAATCATCGCCAAGAAGAAATAACCCGGATTCAGCGGATTGCCGACAAAGAAGTGCCGCAAGTACTTACCCAATCCCCCGGACCCCCTAATTGAGCCCGTATAGACAACGATCATAGTTACCAAACCCATCGCAAAGGTAGCATTAAGATCGCCAGTAAAGGGGCGAAAGGCAGGATGCTGGTGTACTTGAAAACCATCTCCCACCACTGGCACCAGCTCTGACCAGTTATTAAGCAGTATAAACACGAAAAGGGTCACAAAAAAAGGCACATACTTGCGGCCAATTGCCTTATCGTTGAAGGCCCCTTCTACGGTATTCCTAATAAACTCCACGGCCGCCTCGACGTATTGAATCAAGCCGCCCTGGGGCTTGATGGTCACTCGCCGGGCCACCCAAATCAACAGGGCAGTAATGATAGTAATCCAGATCCAGCCGTACAGCATCGAGTTTGTGATAGTAAGACCACCGACCGTAAAGTTGGTGCCGGGTGCGATATGCACCACCGGGCCAGAGGCGGCGACTAGACTCACAGGCCAAAACCTAATCATGCTTACTCCTTTGAGCCTCAGCGGCCATGGCCTCGTCTGCCTTTTTAATGGTTGAACGTATAACCAACACCGTTCCGGCCACCGCCAGCAGCAGCCCGACCGCCGTGAACCACGGACTGGTCTTAAGCCAAATATCAACCTTGTTGCCAATAATAATGGGTGCTAGCACGACCACGGCCAGCCGCCAGCTCATGTCCGTCGCCATGACCATAAAAGCACTGCCGGGGCTTTTGGTCTTATCCACCTTTTGGGAAGCCATACTCATTCCCTTATAGTATAACAGATGTGACATATATCACGCAACCGCTTTTACTTTACAAAGTATAGTGCTAGAATAGAAGTACATATGGCAGATTCCAACATAATCGTTTACGGAGCGCCGTGGTGCGCCTTTTGCCACACGGCAATGAAGTATTTTGACAAACTCGGTGTCAAATATAATTACATCGATGTCGACCAAGAGCCGGCCAAAGGCATGGAAGCCGTCCAAAAATCCGGCCAACGCGGCATTCCGGTACTCGACATCAACGGCGACATCATAGTCGGCTTCGATCGCCCCCGCATCGACGCCGCCCTCAAAGCCCACAGCCTCGTCTAGAAGTTGTAGTACCATTGATACATGGCGTTTGAGGATTTTAAGACTAAGCCGTCGGTGGTCATAGTTTACACCGGCGAGGGCAAAGGCAAGACTTCGGCGGCGTTGGGTCTAATGACCCGCGCCCTGGGCAACCGCTGGAAAGTAGCCTTCATCCAGTTCATCAAATTTTGGGGGGTCGGCGAACACGTTTTTATCCGCGACATTCAGCCCATCTACAAAGATCAGCTGCATTTTTACAGGGGTGGCCGCGGCTTTTACAAGGCCGGCGAGCTGAGCGAACAGCATGTCAGCGAAAATCAGCACCAAGAGGCCGCCCTGGCCACCTACAAAGAAGCCCTCAAATGTGCGCGCAGCGGCGATTTCGACCTAGTGATTTGTGACGAGATTAATAACGCCGTCAATGAGGGGCTAATCTCTAAAAAACAACTCAAGCAACTTATAACCGAGCGCTCCTCTAAAACTAGTCTCTGTTTAACGGGGCGTGACTTCCCGCAAGAATTACTTAAATACGTCGATATTGCCACCGATATGACCAAGCTCAAGCACCACTTCGACGACAAATTCCTGGCCAACAAAGGCATCGACTTTTAATCGTCCGGACAATGTCCGGCTTTTGTCAGTACGCCATTCTCAGAGCCGGCGCTGCCGGGCTCTGGTACAATTAGGCGATGAATAGGCCGATTCTATATCTGTTTATAGGAGCGCCGGGGGCCGGCAAGACCACCATAGCCAAGCTAATAGCCGAGCGTACGGGGGCAGCACATCTCTGGGCCGACCGGGAACGACACAAATTGTTCGATCGGCCGACTCATTCGCGAGCAGAGAGCATGCGGCTGTATGATTACTTAAACCAAAAAGCCGAGGAGCTGCTAAAGAGCGGCCAAAGCGTGGTCTTTGACACTAATTTTAACTTTTACGATGACCGGCAAAAGTTGCGGCAAATCGCCGAAGAGGCGGGCGCCGAGGTTGTAATTATCTGGCTAACTACGCCTAATGAAGTGGCGCGTCAACGATCGGTGCACGCGCCGGAAACGCGTAACGGCTACATGTATGAAATGACAGACGAACAGTTTAATTCTATAGTTTCCAAGCTGGAGCCGCCGCGCAAAGATGAAAAAGTTATTAAAATTGACGGGTCGAAATTTGACAAAGAACAGGCTGTGGCGATACTTGGTATTTAATGCCGCGACATCGTTTCAGTTTGGGCACCCTGGTGGTTTTGGTGGTGCTGGTGGTTTGGCTGGTTACTCGCAGCCACGGCCTGCCCGGTCAAATTATTCAGCAGGATCAGCCGGGCCTGTACAGCATCAAGTACTTCGTTGATGGCGATACTATTGCCGTTAATATGAACGGCCAGGCCGAGAAAGTACGCTTTATTGGGGTCGACACTCCTGAAACTCATAAGCCTAATACGCCTGTACAGTGTTTCGGGCCGCAGGCGGCCGCTTACACCAAGAGCACCATAGGCAAGCAAAGGGTGCGCCTGGTGTCGGATTCGCTAAGCACCGACCGTGATCGTTATAACAGATTGCTACGCTATGTTTATTTGCCGGACGGCACTAATGTGAACGAAAAGCTGGTCCAACAGGGCTACGGCTTTTATTACCCGTTCTTTCCGTTTTCTAAACAAGCCCAGTTTTCGGCTGATGAGCAGTCGGCTACGATCCAACATAAAGGCCTTTGGGCAGCTTGCCATCCCACACCGACCGACCAGGGCGGCTACAAGATGGATCAGCCGGCTTAAGCCACGTTAGTGGTCGGATCGATCCGGGCAACAGTACCGGTAAGTAACTGCGATAGCGAGAAGGTTTGGGTGACCGGATTATAAGCTCGATAAATCAGGCGGCCGGGTAAGTAGGCCGTCCAGCAGACGATAATCACCGGATACATGTGGCGCCGGCTGCTTAGACGGTGTTGGGCGTAAGTTTGGGGGCTGCGTAGCGTGTACCGAGCATAATTAAGCCAACCGGTGTCGATGCGCCGCGAAGACACGCCGGCCATCAGGCCTGGCTCATACACTACTTGGTGGCCGGCCCATTGCAAATGGATGGCCAGGTCAAAATCTTCATGCATGTAGCCTTGGCCGCACAGCTGCTGCCGCACCTCTAGCCAGGCTGAGCGGCGGATCCCCATATTGGCGCCCCACAAAAAGTTTTCAGTCTGCAACTTGCGGGCCAAGCGGCTGCGTAAATAGCCATCCACAGTGTCGGCTACCCCCGACAGGGCAAAGTCGTAGTAATGGGCCGCGCCAGAGACGGCACTTACAGATCCGTCTTTAAAAATGGCGGCCAAACGGGCCATCCAATCTGCTGGCAAAATAGTATCGGCGTCAATCCGGCCGATGATGTCGCCGCGGGCGGCGTTAAAGCCCCGGTTACGGGCATGCACTACTCCTTGACGCGGCTCTTTTAGTACGGTCACAAAACTATAGCCAAGAGCCACCGCCACGGTGTCGTCAGTCGAGTTATTATCGACTACGATCACCTCAAATGGCCTAACCGACTGGCAGGCAATCGCCGACAAGCAAGCGTCTAGTGAGTCGCTCTCGTTGTATACTGGAATGACAATACTTATTTTCATGCGAGCCCTACTATTATATGATAAAGCACCTTAAAAATTACTTGAAAAGATACTGGCAAAAGAACTGGTGGCATAAGCTGGCTTGCGTTTTAGTGGCGCTGGTCATTCTACTGGTCGGCACTATGTACGGCATTGCCCAGTGGTACATCTACAGCGAACGTAACCTGCCGCTCCAGATGGGAGTCAGTTTTATTCCGGATTACGCCCAGAGCTTAGGTATCAACCCGCAGCAAACCATGGACGCCCTGATTGGCATCGGTGTTAAGCAATTCCGCCTAGTTAGCTACTGGAGCGATGGCGAGCCACAGCCGGGCCATTACGACTTCTCGCAGCTCGATTGGGAATTTCACAAAGCCGAAGCCGCCCACGCCAAGATCATCCTGACAGTCGGCTTGCGTCAGCCGCGCTGGCCGGAGTGCCACGCCCCCGGTTGGGCCGACACCTCCAAGCCCGATTCACAGTGGCAACCCCAACTGGAAACATACATGCAAAAGGTGATTGAGCGCTACAAAAATTCACCGAGCCTGCAAAGTTACCAACTCGAGAACGAGTACTTTCTTCAAGGTTTCGGCAGCTGCACCAACTTCGACCGCCAGCGCCTAATTAGCGAGGATAACCTGATCAAGCGACTCGATCCGAAGCACCCTATAATTATCGGCCGCAGCAATAACTCGCTCGGTTTTCCGACCGGCCAGCCGCAGCCGGACGAGTTCAGCATCTCGATTTACAAGCGCGTTTGGGACGCCGGCGTGACGCACCGCTACCTGGAGTATCCGCAGCCGGCCTGGTTTTACGGTTTCTTGGCCGGCACACAGAAAATCTTCCTGCATAAAGACATGGTGATCGGCGAATTACAAGCCGAGGCTTGGCCGCCCAACGGGCAGACCATCCAGCAGACCAGCCTGGCCGAGCAAAACAAATCGCTCGACGCCAAACGACTAAAAGATCGCTTCCAGTACGGCCAGGCCACCGGCATGAAACAGATCGAACTGTGGGGCGCCGAGTACTGGTATTACCGCCTAACCGTCTTGCACGACCCCTCGCTGTGGCACGTCGCCCAGCAAGAGTTCTCCAAGTCTAACTAAGCAGTCAGTAACTGCTCAATAGTGCCTGCTTGCCGTGAAGGATTGAATTGATGGTCACTGTGGTCGGCTCCTTTAGAGCCGCGAAGTTTATCACCGTCCTTAACTAAGGAGTATGGGCTAACCGCGGCTACTCGCTCACTTAGAAGCACCGGCATTGAACTTTCCAGATCTTCGTATGAGAAAAGTTCATCTTCGGCATTAAAAACCAAAACTATACTGCCGATACCTCGCTTTAGCATAACTGGCAAATCCGCGCGTCTTCGAATAATTTCCCATCCTTCTCTTAAAGCCAACCGCGGGTTCTTTTTAAGGTTTGCTTTGCCAGCGTCGAACATCTCATCTTCAAATTGCCAATAGCTGTCAGAAAACTTTGGTTTAGATTGGTTCGGCTTGAAAAAGCGAGCATAACGTTTCAAGAAACTAACAGGAGATTCGTCAACCTTTAAACCAGACGGGGCTACTAAGCAGGCTCTGCTGTTATTAAAGCATTTCCAGTCTTTCTGTTTAGCTACCCCTGTTAAACTGTCTAGTATTAGGCTTCCATAGCTATGCGTTACTACGTCTATTGGGGTCTGAGTTAATCCTTCGCTTTCTAATATTGCCGCTGTGCCTAAGGCTTGAGTGTAGGTCGCGTCTCGCTTGCCGCTTTCATTACGGAAAGGTTCTCCTCGCATCTGATCCTGTAATAGAACGTCAAAACCGCGACTGGCCAAGTCAGCCACGAAAGCGGCATTGGCCGTTATACCGGCTAAAAATCCATTGATAAATAGGACGGGGCGACGCCCAGGAACAGCCGTAGCCGAGCCAACTCTCACGTATCTAACGGAATGTCCGGCATCACCCGCTACTTGAGCGACGCGAGGCCAATTCAAATCAGCAACCAGTTGAGGGCCATAATCACTAGTTAATCGCTGGCGGTAAACTTCGCTAAAATGCGAGGCTGCTTCAGGCATTTATACTTTATATTATCCTTTACAGAGTTTGTCAATGAAACTTTTCTCGGCTACAATTAAACGGTTATGGCTAAGAAGAAGCAGAACCAGCCGAAACGCATCACTAACCGCCGCGCCCGGCACGATTACGAGCTCGGCGATTCCTTAGTGGTGGGCCTGGAACTGACCGGCGCCGAAACCAAATCGCTTAGAATGGGCCACGGCCACCTGCGAGGCTCCTACGTGACCGTCAAAGACGGCGAGCTTTACCTAATTAACGCTACCATTGCCGGTAGCGTCGGCATTCCTATCGACGAATCCAATCAAACGCGCGCGCGCAAACTGCTGGCCAAGCGCCGCGAGATTGAAGCCCTCATTGAAGCCAAAAAGCAAGGCCGAACCATTGTACCGCTCGAAATGCTCACTGGCGGCCGCTTCATTAAGCTGCGCATCGCCGTTGGCAAGGGCAAAAAACGCTACGATAAGCGTCAAACCCTCAAAGCCCGCGACCAAAAACGCGAAATGGAAAGATTAACTAAACATTAAATATGGTTGCTAAGCAGTAATCGCTAAATTAATATCCCTATATGGGTCGTGACACAAGAAAATATTCGAATAGGAAGATTTATTTAAAGCTGGCCGTTACTAAGAGACGTCAAGAGCTAAAATCTAGAGCTGTCGCAATGCTGGGCGGTAAATGCTGTCTATGCGGTTATGATAAACATCCGGGCGCTCTTGATTTTCATCATATAGACCGCGCAACTAAGAGTTTTGGCATAAGCAGCGGTGGTTTTTCGTGGTCTTGGACAATAATTGAGGCTGAACTCAAAAAGTGTATTTTGGTTTGCGCCAACTGTCACCGCGAAATTGAGCTTGGCTTAGTGGAGGTGTCAAGCAGCCATTTACAATCTGTTAATAAGCCGCTAGAATAAACAAGTTCGTTAATATTCCGGGGTAGCTCAGCGGTAGAGCGGGTGGCTGTGAATACGCAGCCCGTTTGAGTAATCAAGCGGTGAAAACAGGGTGAATTGCGGGAAGCCTAACTTCGACAGAATACGGTAATCCGCAGCCAAGCCAAGCTAGAGGTCCAGACGCTTGGAAGGTTCAGAGACTAGAAGGTGAGTCCTCAGCAATAATCCTTCATTAGCGCCCTGCATCCTCAACAGAGGATGATGATATAGTCCACGCCATCACGAAAGTAATGGATACGTGTAACCACTAGGTCGCTGGTTCGAATCCAGTCCCCGGAGCCATAATGCTTATGCTTGATTTATTTGATTAACTATTGTATTATTTTTTTATGTTAGCCTCTCGGGAAGGCCTTGGTGGCGAAGCCGTAAATCCTGCACAAGAATTACAAGCAAAACTCACTGAGTTTGTTAATTTAGATGAGGTACGGCGTGAAACGTATCTCCCAGACTTTTTAGCTTACATAGATACAAACGTGACCAAGGACGTAGTTGGCGAAATAACTGACCCTATAAAGAATCCATCTCTGGAAAATAAAAATTATCGTCCTCACTTCCATTCAGCGATAATGAATGCATTAAGGGTGCCTTTTATCGTTGAAGGTAAATCAGTCAATCCATGGGTTGGTGGTTACACAATGATTGCCGTCAGTGAAACAGGGCAAGTTCTTGCTGCAGATAGTAAGACAGAAGGAAGAGTATACGGGCAATACGGCAGTGATTTATTTTCACATGCATTTTCTAAAGCTGTTTTAGGTGTTCATTTATCGTTAAGCGGAAAATATGAAGGCCTTGATGAAAGAGAAAACTATGAGCGTATCGCTCGGCTGATGCCTGGGAGACGAATATATCAAGGCGAGGCTTTAACACCTGGAACTGTTGTTATTGGTGCCAGCGGTTGTGAGCTTAACTCAGATTATATTGATACACTATTGCCTGAAGAAATGCGACTTTCTGAGTATCCTGCCGACTTATTTGCCGGGCATGCTGATATGAGGCTTGCCCAAGAAGTCGCCGCTCAATGGTTTTTTGAACCAGGCATTCAGCCAAGAGAAGAACCAGAATTATTCTCGCACATTCGCCGCTCTCACTAAATTGCCAGTTATGGCTTTAACTAAGTCCCCTAGCTATTAACTGATTTCTGCGACCTGCCACAACAACAATCTCCCGCATCTCCACCAGCTCAGCCTTAATCTGGTTCCATTTCGCCAAAGGCAGCTGAGCCAAATAGAACGCAGCTGCTCATTGCAGCTTATCATGAACCCAGTTATTGGGGTCTTTTTTAGTGGTTTGGTTACTCGCAAGCTGTTGGCTACGTTTTACTAATACATCATCATGCCCCCGGAACAGTGATCGATAAAGTCTGATCTTATCGTTGGGCTGCATAGATTTTACAGCCTGCTATACATTTTGGTGCTGCCCCTGCTAGTCCGTTCAAATCTGTTCTTTTGATGGTCTCGCATGCCTCTGGTTAAAGGAATAGTAACTTTTTTAAAGCCTCGAGCAGATCTTTTTGATCTTTCGCGCTTAATACTCCGAGTTGGCTAGTTAATTCTGATTGTAGCAAAGCAGTCAAACGGTGAACACGGGCAACTGAAGGCTTTACTAATCCCGCGTTTTGCCAGTCTTGGAACTCTATGTCAATGTCTTCCCGATCTGCTTGTGCCGACACTGGTATAACACTAACAATTTTATGCTGTCCATGCGATTGACTGACGACAACTACAGGCCTAATTTTATCCTTATCAGTCTCTAAAAATGGAAACCTTGCAGTGTAAACGCCGTATATTACGACTGAGCTCACTAAAACTGGACCTTCTTGCCCATATCAGATGTATATAAGTCTTCAGCCGGGTCTCTTAAGTAGTCTTCGCCAACTGAGTGGGCCGAAAACCTTCTTATTTCATCTCGCTCTCTGGAAGTTAGGTGATCCCGATCGCTTTCTCTGACAATTTTAGACAAGCCTAGCTTTAAAATCTCAGGATCCGATAGCGTAGGATAAAGCATCTTAGCTTTTGACAAAGCACGACTTATATCGTCAGTAATAGATAATCGAATTGCACTGGGAGTTGATTTACTCATACTAAAATGATACCGCACTTACTGTTGATTTGCAACAGTAAGTGCTGGTTATTTAATTGCTTTTGGCAAATTCAAGAAGTAAGTTAAGGTAAAGCGAGCTTAAATATTAAGCGGTATGCGAGTTTGGTTCGAAGTGCACGTGGTTCAGCCTCAAGCCCCTTGTTAAACTTATATTTTATGATATTATTTCTTTGTGAAAGAAGTTGCTTGGATTTTTGGTAATAGCGCCTCTGGTAAAGAGACATTTGTTAAGAAGATCACAGAAGGCGGTGAGTATGAAGGCGTATTACAGTCTCTAGATTGGGTCGGCAAAACAATAATGGCTGCGCAATCCAGCTTAGCTTTCATAGGGCAATATGATGGCGACCCTGTAACTGAGCATCGCGAAGGAATACTTACAGAAGTCCCTTGCATTCTCAGGCATGCAGACGTCGCTTTAGTTAAATGGCAGGGTGTAGACAGCGGGACATTAAGAGTTGAGCGGTTACGAGCAGCTCTTCCAGATGCTCGGCACAGAATAATTCAACTGGTAACACCGGATGAAGAGCTTGCCGAGAGACTGCCGTTAAAGGATTGGTGGAACGAAAATGACGACATTCCTGAGTTTATTGCTGAAGAGCATACACATATTGACAACTGCATAGCTGCATTAAAAGGTTACTTCCCTATAACCAGGCTGAGTGGAAGCACGATAGCTGATTATGCAATTTTAAGGAGTTATACATGAGTACCAATCAGCTAGAAGTTTTTGTAGTAAGAGAGTACACGGAGGAGTTGGCCTCCGGCCTAGGTCGCTTAAACACGAAGGGCTATCAGTTGCTAACTGCGTCTATATAGGCGATGAAACACGCGATATTGAAGCCGCTCATGCTACAGGAGTGAAATGTGTAGCTGTAGAGTGGGGCTACAGTACTCCAGAAGCACTTAAGTCGTATAGACCTGGTGCTATTGCGTCCGAACCAAGTGAACTAATCCAAGCCGTTAGGCCCATGGAGTAGAGTATAAATATAACGCGGAACCAACGCATTTGTTAGAGCAGAAGAGGGTCTATGACAAAACAGGTAATTATAAAGAAGGTTAAAGCTCTTAATCTGCCCAAAGGCTCATATATTGTATTTGGGAGTTGTCCGCTAGCGTTAGCGGGCCTAAGGGAAGCCAACGACATAGACCTTTTAGTCAATGACAAGTTATTAAACAGATTAAGAGCTGAAGGCTGGAAACAGACGAATAAAGGTCCTCATGACAAGCCTTTAGTTTGGGATGTTTTTGAGGCTCACAACAAATGGAATTTTAGTGCATATCAGCCGACTCTTGAACAGCTATTAGAGACAGCTTTAGTGATTGAAGACGTACCCTTCGCCTCATTAGACGAAGTAAGGCAATGGAAAGTGGCTTCGGGTCGGCCTAAAGACCTAGAAGACATAGCTCTTATTGACGCCTATTTTTCTAGATAGCTTCACAATCTCCCACATCTCTATCAATTCTGATTCAATTTCGACAAAGTCAATTGAGCCAATCTTTAGATTTTGAAGGCTGTATAATGGTAGGTATTAATTAGGAGCTAATCATGCGAAAATTTTATGCGGCTTTACTGGTTTTACTGGCCATTATTTCAGCCGTAGTCGCCGTAATTTACTTTACGCATACGGCCGGTAACTTGCCTCACTTTTTCTTAGGCTACACTAAAGACTCAGCCCATAAACACACCAAGCATGGATTGGCCTTTATTAGCCTGGCCGTAGTGCTTTTGTTAGGCGCCTGGATGGTAAGTGGCCAAAAAGAGGAGCCGCCTAGAGTAGAAAAAAGCCTATTGCACTAATATACTTATGCTTATAATATAAAATAGTTATCTAAATAACATAAAACTAAATAAGGAGGGTGGGTCCTTATGATCTCACTTAACAAACGTAACAGGCAGAGTGGTTTCACGATTGTGGAACTATTAATAGTGATTGTAGTGATTGGTATTCTAGCTCTACTAGTTATTACTACCTATAGTGGTATTCAGGCT
>DATBED010000034.1:0-8410 GCA_036276195.1 Saccharimonadales bacterium (SeqCode)
CCGAATCTCATTGCGGTCATCTTTAGTAAGTTTGGTGTGGTGTAATTCATTCGCCCACCGTACCACAGGGGCAACTCAGAGTGTTCGGATTCAAAACCGCATTTTAGTTAGTGGGTGTTCGGATTCATTTCCGCATTCGGGTCGCTGATGAGGAGCAATACGTGACAGGAAGTCCGCAGGAACGTTTAAGTACTGAACTTACGCCATCGCAAGTCGACAGCATGGCGACGCCGTTGCCTGATTTCACTGCCTTGCATGACATTCCGGCCTTTCTTGGATACAACGCCCATGTTCGCCTCGAGGAAATCTTGGGCATGCCTGTAGCGAGTGACGACGCCAGACCAATGCAGGTCAGCGAAGAAACAGGTCAGCGAGCTGGCACGCAACTGGGAAGTCTTGTCGGCCGCGACCCTGACTTTACAAGGAATCTTTCCAAGATAGAATCCAACATTGGCGAAGTAGCCGAACAGAGAGGTGTGCCTGTCGAGCAGGTTTGGAGTGAAGTAGTTGAGGTATTACAGGGTTCAGGTATTGGCAAACCGATGCACCGCACGCTAGACCGCGCATTAGGCGACAGCTACGGTGCGATATCCTACGTCAACCAACACGCAGACAGTGGTATTGCCATAATCAGGCGTAGCAACATTTATAACTGGGACTTTAGACGTGAAGTGCGGGCGATGGCCTTCCTGGGTAGCCTGTCTACCCAAGCCAGGGGGAATGTCGAACTTTTCATAAATGCTGGCAGTGGCCGTCAGTATAAGGGCGATAATGAACTTTGGGCGGATGAAGTCCGACCATTTATCATGACCGATGGTGAAGGTAAGAGAGTATGCTCGCTAACTGAAAGCCTTGCTGCCGAAAAACTACGCGTACCTCACCTGCGGGAACTGCTTTCTAAGCTCGGTTTAGGAGAGGAAGTTGTAGTTGACCCTGTGAAGGTTGAAGCTCCTAAAGCAAGTGGTGACGATGTGGTCTGGGCCATTGTTGAGCGACATGGCGATCGGCTGAAGAATCTTTTGATAGTTGAAATTGGCAACGCACCCGCCGGCTACACGCAGCTGGATACCGCTATTATTATCGCCAAAGAAATAGGTATTGATCCGACCCGGCAGTATGTAGCAGTAACTGATGGGGTAGAAATAGTGCAGCCTGATTTCTTTCAGGCGTTAACTATTCAGGAACGGAGCCGGGTGCAAAATGGCGCGACTGCTTTGAACAGTTTCAATGGCTGGTTGCAGAGGATAGTCAAGACCAATGAATTCTTCGTCGCCAGGAACCTGGCCGCGGAATAGCTAGCCATTGAGCTCGGTGTGGAGGTGGAGAACGGCGGCGCGCGAATGGTGGCGGGTGTGGCGCTGCAGCAAGCGGAAGCCGGTGTAGAGGCCGGCGCAAGCTAGGGCGGTCAGCCAGTCTACCAGGTTTAGGCTGCCCGAGCTGAAGTAGGGCTGCACCCAGGGGTTATAGATGACGTTGGCGATTAGGAAGAATGACAGGCCGAAAGCCGTAAGCAATTTTTTGTTACTCCATAAGTAATTCGTGAAGAACTTTTCGTGGGAGTCAGCCCGTTCGAACATTAAATAAACGTACAGACAGAGTACGAGGGTTAAGTAGGTCAGTGTGGTGGCTTGGTGGTAAAACAGCGAGGAACGGTCTAGGAAGGTCGGGCTAACATGGTGGCGGCTGAAGTAGAGCAGGAAGTTGGCGTAGGCCAGGGCTGAAGCCAGTAGGCCGTAGCCGATAAAGCTGACAATCGATGTCTGATTAATGATGTGATCGTGCAGGTTGCGTGATTTTTCGCGCATCAGGTTGTGCTGGGCGTTATCCCAGCCCAAGGCTGTGATAGGCAGGATTTGAGCCACCACGTCGATAGCCAGGATCTGGATGGGCGTAATGGCCGGCTCAATGTGGAAGAGCGCCAGGGCGGCCAATCCAAATAGTACTGTAAACAGCTCACCGGCGTTGTCGGTTAGGGCACAGCGGGCGGCCTTTTTGATGTTGCGAAATGTCAGACGACCTTCTTTGATGGCGCCGACTAGGGTATCAAAACTGTCGTCTAGTAGCACGATTTCGGCGGCGTCTTTGGCTACGTCCGTGCCGGTGCGGCCCATGGCCACGCCGATGTCAGCCCGCTTGAGGGCTGGCGCGTCGTTGATGCCGTCGCCCGTGACTGCCACCACGTGGCCACTACGCTTGGCAATTTCAACAATGCGCAGCTTGTCTTCGGGCGCCACCCGCGAGAAGACCACGCCGCCGCGACTAATCATCTGTAGGATTTGGCCATCGGCCAGTTTGGGCAGTTCTTCACCCAAAACCACACTGATGTCGTCAGCCAAGCCAGCTTGGCGAGCGATGGCCCGGGCGGTGGTAGGGAAGTCACCGGTTACCACTGACACCTTAATGTGTGCGCCGCGAGCAATGGCCATGGCCTTGGGCACAGCGTCGCGCAGCGGGTCCATCATACTAATCATGCCGAGCAAGCTAAAATCTTGCTCAACTTCGGCCATAACCAGCTTTTTAAGGTTAGTTTTGGCCGGCAAAATGCGGTAACCGAAAGCCAGGTTTCGCATGGCGGCGTGGGCCTGTTTTTCTTCCCAGTTGGTGAAAAACCGGCGGTCGTTAGCCGTTAGCTTGCGGACGTGGCCGTGGTCCCAGATGTCTGTGGAACGGGCCAAGACGCTCTCTGGCGCACCCTTGGCAAAGACTACGATTTGATCGCCTCGCCGGCGCACAGAGCTAAGCAGTTTGCGGGCCGAGTCAAATTGGAACTCTTTAATCTCGGGAACTTGCTGGTCGAGTTCATCCGGCTCCAAACCAGCTTTGCGTGTAAGCGTGATTAGCGCGCCCTCGGTGGGGTCGCCCACCACGTACCAGTCCGGATGCTCGCTGTCGGGCGGATCGACGTGAGCGTTGCTGGCCAGGGCGGCCGTCATGAAAAAGAGGTCCAAATCCTTCAAAATGTCTTTGTTGAGTAGTTTGCCGTGCTCGGTCATAATTTGGCCGTTGGCTTCATAGCCGGTACCGGTGACACTGTAATGTGTTTTTCCAACCAGCAGGCGGGTCACTGTCATTTCGTTTTTGGTTAGCGTGCCCGTCTTGTCGGTCAGAATGAAGTTGGTAGCGCCTAGTGTCTCCACGGCCGACAGTTTTTTAACGAGAGCCTTGGCTTTAGCCAGTCGGGCTGCCGCCTGGGCCAGGGTGATGTTAACTTCAGCGACCAAGCCGTTCGGAATCATAGCCGCGCCAATACCGATGCCGAACAACAGGGCGTCGTGCAAGCCAAGATTAGACTTCAAGGCTATAATAGTCAGCACTACGGCTAATATGACCGTGCCTTCGGCGATGCGCGTGGCCAGGTGGTTCATTTCTTTTTGGAGCGGCGAGGCCTCGGTGTGCGTGGTCTGGCTAAGGTTAGCAATACGGCCCAGCTCGCTGTTCATGCCGGTGCCTACGACCACGCCGTGGCCAGTGCCGGTGGCCACCGTGGTGCCCATGAACAATAAGTTATGCCGCGAACCGAGCGGCACTTCGCCTTCAATGGCGTGCACGAATTTGCGCGATGGATTACTCTCGCCGGTCAGGGCGAAGTCGTTGGTGGCCAGCTCGGCTTCGTCGAGCACCCGCAAATCGGCCGGCACGCTATCGCCGCTTTCTATATAAACTACGTCACCGGGTACCAGCTCGGTGGAATCTACTTCTTGCAATTGGCCGCCGCGTAGCACCTTGGCTTGCGGCACTATTAACTGCTCCAGACTCTTCATTAGCGTCTCGGCCTTGTGTTCCTGAAAGAAGCCGACGCCGGCGTTCATGGCGGCGATCAGCAGCAGTATAGTGGCCGTCTTAGCGTCCTTTAGGTAAAAAGAGAAACCGGCGCTGAGCAACAGCATGATCACCAGCAGGTTCTTGAACTGCCTTAGAAAAGTAATTAGGGCCGTTTCATGCTTGGTCTTATGCAACACATTACCGCCGGAGTGCTCCAGCCGTGCGGCCGCCTCTTTGGTGGTCAGCCCATCCTGACGTGAATCCAACTGCTTGAGGACCTCATTAGGCCCCAAACGGTAATAATTCAGCTTCGCGCCTTCATCCATACATAAGCATTATATAGGCGATGAATCGGATTAAAGAATCTAGGAAGCACTGTATCTTGTCGGCTGGACCATTACCACAATTTCATCTCGTGTTTTGGTTGTGGTAAGTAGTTCTGTGCGGAATCCTACCTCGGAAAGTAGCTTTGTAATAGAGGATTCCGAGTACTTATCCGATCGCATAACCAGAAGTTCTTCGTCAGAACCTAATTCAACGGCCTGGTTGGCTAAAACAACGCTTTTAGGGCTGTTTAAGTGTATGCGCCCTTCAACACGGTTTTTATTGGCATTCCAAATAAACTTGAATTGGTCTTCATTACTATAAAGACCCAGTAATTTGGCAGGATGTGTTACCAGATCTTTTACGGTGCCCTCATAAGATTCCAAAATTCTTTGAGGATTATAGTCATTGGCTAGACCATTGCCGATTAACAGATAATCATCGAGAGCCATAGACTCTAGGAAGTTAGTCAATACGCTTGCGACATTTGAGTGGTTTCCAAGAGTATTACCTAAGTCTATCAATAGGTTTGGAAAATGGCTCTGCTGCTTAATATTAAGCAATTCATCCGTAAGACTTTCTTTTTCGAAGTCTACTAATAAGCTTTTAACGTCTAAATCGTGAAATTCCTGATGAACTTTGGAGGTCGCCAACTTTATCATCTCCGGGCTGATGTCTACAGCTACGTAATTAACTTTAAAATTTCTGTCCAAGAACTGTTTAATGATGGCGACTGCCGGGAGGCCGTTACCACAGCCCAGATCAACAAGATTAACCCCTTTTGAATCACTAAATACGTTGGCAAAACTTGTCATGTGGCTTAGGAGCAAGTCAAGTTCGCGGTCGGCCATGCCATCGTTTTTACTGCGCTGAGCGTAGACCTTATCCCAAAGTTGTTCTCCGCCATTGAGATAAATGAATTTGGTGGGGATTTCGCCGCGGGCGGAAATGGCGGCCAGCAACTCATATTGCTGTTTTTCAGTTAAATCCATAGCGCAAGTATAGCAGTTTGGCCGAGGCAGGAGTCTATAATGAGAATATGGAATCTAAGGAGGAGTTGAGGGAGCGGCTTAAGCGGGCTCGGTTGGAGTTGACCGATGCCGAGCACACCGTGAAAAGTCGTGAAATTGTCAAGAAGTTGAAGCTGGCTATGGATTGGTCGCGAATCAAAACTTTACATTATTTTGAGCCGATGCTGGACTTACTAGAACCTGATATCGCGGAGTTCATCAATTACCTTGAAGACAATTTTCGCGACCTAAAGTTGTTCACGCCGCGCAAAATTGAGGGCACTTGGCAGCTGATCGCCGTGAATGGCCGGGGGGCGCCGGACGGTTTCGACGCCGTTATCGTACCCATGCTCGGTTTCGACCTCAAAACGCTACATCGTATTGGTTACGGCGGCGGTTATTATGATAGATTCTTAGCTAACTTGCCCGAAGCACGCAAAATCGGCGCCTGTTTCGAGCTGGGCAAGCTCGACCACATCCCGGCCGAACCCCACGACATCCCCCTCGACGCAATCATTACCGAAACAGCTACTTATCCCTCCTGAAGGGGAGTAAAAAGCGAGTATGATTATACTATTTTGATACTCGTTTTTTGCACCTACTCCAAACACTTCCAGCTAAATACCTACTAAAGGCTAAAATTCTGAAACACTCAACTTAAGTGATTTAATACCTTCGTCGTATACTGGAGGCATGGCAGAGACTAAGGAGTCGGTCACGGGGAAGAAATTGGCCATAATCGATGGTAAGTCCGTTTTTTACCGCGGTTATTACGCCATGCCCAACTTGAGTACCAAAGATGGGCAGCCAACCGGTGGCGTGTTCGGTTTCGCCACCATGGCGCTGGAGGTGCTCAAGCGGCTGAAGCCCGATTACGTGGCCGTGGCTTGGGACAAGCCTAAAACCAACATTCGCAAACGGCTCGAGCTGTACCCGGAGTACAAAGCCGGCCGCAAACCGGCCCCGCCCGATTTTTACGAGCAAGTCGAGATTCTACGCGAGCTGCTGGAGGCCTTCGGCTGGCCGCTGTACGAGCTCGACGATTACGAAGCCGACGATATTATGGGCGCCCTGGCGGTGCAGGCCACTGCAAAAAGTATGGAGACCATGCTGATAACCTCTGATCTAGATATGCTGCAGCTGGTTAACGACCATGTACACGTTTACGCTCTTAAAACCGGTTTGAGCAACATCGAATTGTATTCACCGAAAAGTTTTGAGGCCAAGTACGGCATTAGCGTGCACCAATTTTTGGATTTGAAGGCCATTAAGGGCGATTCCAGCGACAATATTCCGGGCGTGCCGGGTATTGGCGAGAAGGGCGCGCTGGATTTAATTAAAGAATTTAAGACGCTCGACGGTGTTTATAACAATTTGCCGCTGATTAAGGAATCGGTTTGTAAGAAGTTAGAGTCTGGCAAGGAACTGGCCTACTTGAGCAAGCAATTGGCCCGTATCTGGACCGATGCGCCAGTCGAGCTGAATTTAGACGAAGTTGATGGTAGCAAGATCCAGCCCGAACGGGTACTCGATCTGCTGCAAAAGCTGGAGTTTAAGAGCTTAGCCCGCCAACTACCCGAGGTTATGCAGGTGGCCATTGCCGATCATCACCACAAAACCGGCAGCGGTCCGCTCACAGCCGGCCAGAATATAATCATTGATAACCAAGAGAAGCTCAAGCAGGTTAAGATTGGCCACTCCGAATCCATGTATATTTACAGCCGAGCGGCTGGCAAGCATGGCGACCGGCCCGAGGTGCTTATCTTAAGCCCAGACGGCAATCCTGTTTACACTTTTGACCTAAATAAGATTGACACCAGCGAGATAGTTAAGAACTTTCATGACGTACGGCCGCTAGTGGGGCACGACGTCAAGTCGTCTATTAAAGTCTTGCTTGAACTAGGCGTGACCGAGTTGCCCGAGGTTGGTCACGACACACAGATTGGCAACTTTCTGCTCAACCCGCTGGAGCGCGACCAGTCGCTAACGGCTATTGCAGCGGCCCACTTAGATTATGAGGGAACGCCATTTGAGGACCTTTCCACGGAAGAGGTCATGGAAAGAGCGCCAGAGATTGTGGCTAATATAAAGGCGCTACAGACTAAGCAGGCCACTGAACTCAAAAAGTTCCAAAAAATGTCGGCGCTAGCGCACGACATCGAGTTCCCGATTATTCCAATACTGGCTCGCATGGAGCACCTTGGCATCGAGCTAGACACCGCATACCTGCGTAAATTCGCCGATCAAATTAATGACTTAATTAGCGACTACGAGCAGCAAATTTACGGGCACGCCGACCAAGAGTTTAACATCGGTTCGCCGTCCCAGTTGGCGGAAATCCTGTTCGAAAAACTCAAACTGCCCACTCAGGGTATAAAAAAGGGCAAAAGCGGTTACAGCACGGCGGCCAGTGAACTCGACAAACTGCGTGGCACACATCCCATCATTGATCTGGTTACCCAGTACCGCGAGGTGGCCAAGCTCAAGAACACCTACGTAGACACGCTACCTCTGCTGGTTGATGATAATTCGCGACTGCACACCACCTACAATATGGTCGTGGCCCAGACTGGCCGCTTGAGCAGCGAGCAGCCGAACTTGCAGAATATTCCGACGCGCACCGACCTTGGCCGGCACATCCGCACGGCCTTCGTGGCGGGCAAGGGCAACAAGTTAATCAGTGCCGATTACTCGCAGTTCGAGTTGCGTATCGCCGCCGTGTTAGCTGGTGATAAAGAATTGATTGAAATGTTTAACCGCGGCGCCGACATCCACACCGCCACTGCCGCCCAAGTGTACGAACGCGAGCCCGAAGACGTGACTAAACAAATGCGCCGGGCTGCCAAGGTGATTAACTTCGGCATTCTCTACGGCATGAGCCCGCACGGCTTAAGCGTGGCTACCGGCATGACATTTGAACAAGCCGCTACCTTCATTAGCAAGTACAAAGAAGTGCGCAAACCACTGTTCGATTACATCGAGCGAGTGCGCGAGCAGGCTCGCAGCCAGGGCTATGTGGAATCGTTGCTGGGCCGTCGCCGGCCGTCGCCCGACATCCACTCCAGCAATTTCGCCGTGCGCCAGGCGGCCGAGAGAGCGGCTATTAACATGCCCATCCAAGGCACTGAAGCCGACTTAATGAAACTAGCCATGATCCAAGTTGAAAAACTCCTCAAAGAGCAGCACAACCAGTGCAACATGCTGCTGCAAATCCACGATTCGATTCTAGTGGAATGCCCGGCCGAGGTAGCCAACCACGTTGGCGAACAAATCAAAGAGACGATGGAAGCGGTTTACGAACTGCCGGTACGCCT
>DATBED010000035.1:0-1748 GCA_036276195.1 Saccharimonadales bacterium (SeqCode)
TTCCTAGATTTTATTACCGGAGTTTGCGATACTTACATCAGATATGGTGGGCTTTAATAAAAAAACGGTTAAAGATTTTAATTTCGATGGTAAGCGAGCCTTGCTGCGTGCTGATTATAATGTGCCGGTTATCAAGGGAAAAATCGCCGATGATTTTCGGATTAAGCAATCCATTGACACCATTAAGTATATTCTGGGCCATCCCGGCGCCAGCCTGGTGATTATCTCGCACCTGGGCCGGCCGAAAAGTGCCGACGATAAAGATTGCAGCTTGAAACCGGTAGCCGAGCACCTGGGCAAGCTATTAGACAGAAAAGTCCAGTTTGCTACTGACTGTATCGGCGAGGCTGCTAAGTCAGCCGCCGACCAGCTGGGCGAACACCAAATTTTGGTTTTAGAGAATGTCCGGTTTCATCCGGAGGAAGAAAAGAACGATGAATCTTTTGCCAAGGCTATAGTTGAGGCCAGCGGCGCCGAGGTCTTTGTCCAGGATGGTTTTGGTGTGGTGCACCGGGCCCACGCTTCCACCGAGGCGATTACCCGCCTGCTGCCATCGGTAGCCGGCTTGCTGCTGGCCAACGAGGTAGAAACTATTACTAAAGTCATCGAGGAACCGGCCCGGCCCTTGGTATCGATAGTCGGCGGCGCCAAAATCAGCGACAAAATCGAAGTTTTAAATAAGTTAATCGACTTATCTGATTGCGTGGCGGTAGTTGGCGCTATGGCCAACGATTTTTTACTGGCCGAAGGGGTCAAAATCGGTAAAAGTCTGGCCGAGCCAAAGCTGCTGGACACTACCCGCGGGATTTTAGAGCGGGCTAAAAATGAAGAAAAGCACCGCAATTTCAGTTTCTTAACTCCTGTTGACGTCGTGGTATCGACTAAGGCCGATGGCCGGGCCCCGACCCGGGTAGTTGATGTTTTTGGCAACAACCTGGCCGATATTGAAGCCTACCCCAAACTGCCTAAACCGGCGGCTTATAGCGTTGAGCCCGATGAGATAATCCTGGACATCGGCCCGGCCAGCGCCGCCCAGATTGCCGGAGCTATCAGGCTCGCTAATACTGTTATCTGGAATGGCACCTGCGGTGTTACAGAAACCAAAGGAATTGCCGGAGCCGCTGACCCTTTTGCCCACGGCACCCATACTATTGTCGAGGCTATGATCGGTGATACCAACAAACATGCTAATAGACCATTTACTCTGGTCGGCGGCGGCGACACTGTCAGCTATGTAGAAGAGCAGGGGCTGACCGAAGACTTTGGTTTTGTATCCACCGGCGGCGGCGCCAGCTTGGAATTGATTAGCGGACACAAACTGCCGGGAGTCGAAGCCCTAGAGAATAAAAATTAGTGTTTAAGCTGGCCGGTTTCATGTACAATAAGCTTAAGAAATAAAGGGTGGAATCGGTGAGAAAAGTCCTTATAGTCGGGAATTGGAAAATGCACCTGGACGCCTCGCAGGCCAGCCTTTTGGTGCATCGCCTGCAGGAGCGCATTGAGATTTATCGGGATATAGAAATCGTGCTGGCGCCCAGCATGCTAACCCTCCAGCCTTTGAGCGTCCAATTGGACCGCCGTAAATTCCGGCTAGCTGCCCAAAACGCCTACTTTAAGGACGAGGGTGCTTTTACCGGCGAAGTCAGCTTTACGATGCTGCGAGAAATAGTCCATTACGCCATAGTCGGCCATAGCGAACGCCGCCGGATTTTCCACGAAGATCTAGAGATGATAAGAGATAAAGTAGC
>DATBED010000036.1:0-1856 GCA_036276195.1 Saccharimonadales bacterium (SeqCode)
GGTTGATAGTTTTAACAAGGAATCGGACAATGCTTCGATCGAACCATCCACATCGCCTTTAACAATAATATTAAGCTCTTTGAAGTTACCGACAGCCAGACGGCGGCCAATTTCATCAAGTGTAATGTGTTTTTGTGTACGAAGGCCCTGTTCACGCTGTAGCTGCAGGCGTTTATTGGCAATTTCACGGGCTTCAACCTCGCTTTCCAGCACATTAAATTTATCACCCGCAGTTGGCGCGCCCTGCATACCCAATACCTGTACCGGCGTTGAGGGGCCTGCAGATTCAACTCTTTGTCCGCGCTCATTGGTCAGCGCCTTTACACGCCCGCTGTAACAACCGGCCAATATCGGATCACCCACCCTTAGTGTACCTGCCTGCACTAAGATAGTAGTAACTATGCCCCGCCCTTTATCTAAGGCCGCTTCAATAACGGTGCCTACAGCGTGTTTGTTAGGGTTAGCTTTTAGTTCAAGCAGTTCTGCTTCAAGTAATATTTTCTCCAATAATAGTTCCACATTCTGGCCGGTTTTAGCTGATATTTCCTGCGACTGGTATTTACCGCCCCATTCTTCAACCAGGATATTCATGCCCGATAACTGTTCACGTATTTTATCGGCGTTAGCGCCCGGCCTGTCAATTTTGTTGAACGCGAAAATAATAGGCGCCCCTGCGGCCTGCGCGTGGTTTATAGCCTCGCGGGTTTGCGGCATCACACTATCATCGGCTGCAATTACGATGATCACAATATCTGTTACCTGGGCGCCCCTGGCACGCATGGCGGTAAACGCCTCGTGGCCCGGTGTATCCAGGAATGTTATTTTTCCCTTGTCGTCGGGCAGCGTTACCTCGTAAGCGCCAATATGCTGGGTTATGCCCCCGGCTTCGCCGCCTATAACGTTCGTTTTACGTATAAAATCAAGCAATGATGTTTTGCCATGGTCAACGTGGCCCATTATGGTTACAATCGGCGCGCGCGGAACAAGGTCTTCAGGATCATCGGGTTGGTCGAGGTTGGCTTCTTCGTCCTGTGGTTTTACAAACTCTACCTGGTAGCCAAATTCATCGGCAACAATGCTAAGCGTTTCAGCATCAAGCCTTTGGTTGATAGAAACGAACATGCCGAGGCTCATACAAGTGGAGATGATCTGTGTTACAGAAACATCCATCATCGAAGCCAGTTCGTTGGCTGTTACAAATTCGGTAACTTTTAGTACTTTCGACTGCAGTTCCTGCTCCATTGCCAGCTCTTCGGCCGTGGCTGCTACATCGTCGCGCTTTTGGCGTCGAAATTTGGCGCGCTGCGCGAATTTACCTGATTTGCCGGCGCCGCTCAAGCGCGCTAAAGTTGCCTTGATCTGGTCTTGTATATCTTTTTCTGAAGGTTCTTCCCTGGGCGCTCCGCTTTGCGGCGCATTGCGGCTCCTGAAATCCGGCCGGGCGCCATGGCCGGCCCCTCCGCCCCCGGGCGGATTATTACCCCTGTTCCTGAAATCGGGCCGGTTCCCTCCATGCGGCTGCTGCTGCCCGGGTGGATTGGCCGCCTGCTGTCCTGCATGGGTTCCAGGCTGGCCGCCGTGCTGCTGGGCATGGCCGCCGGGCCCCTGATGGTCCTTACGTTTCCTTTTGCGTTTATGGTCCTGGGCGCTGGTATTTGACGATGAAGCTACCGGGTTGCGTTTAGGCGCGTTAGCCGGTAAAGTGATCTTACCAACCACATTGGGGCCCGTTAAGCGTTCGGCCTTTGCCCTAATTACTTCAGGTTCCTGCGGTTCATCTGTAATGTCATCCGCCGGTGTTTCAATCACCTGTTCCTTTTCGGCCGGTAAAGCGGTATTTGTTACTGCCGCTATAG
>DATBED010000037.1:0-1963 GCA_036276195.1 Saccharimonadales bacterium (SeqCode)
GCCAGATTCTCGCGCAGCTTATCGGCCAGCACCTCGGCCACTTCACGCGGATTTTTGCCAACTTTGCCAGCCAGCTGCAGCGCCACGTTAGTGGCATAGTCGCCAAACTGCTCATCCGGCCGCGTCAGATCAACGTGGGCCTCTGTACCAAATAACTCTCTGGAGGCTTCCGCAACCCGCCGCTCCAACTCTTCCTTCATTCCTACCAGTTTAACAGACTAGGCTGCCGGGGCTTGAGTCTCGGCGTCTTGCTTAGACAATCGCTGAACCTCTGCATCAATTTCAATAGCTAGGGTATACAGACCTACCTCGCGTACAAATCTTTCTCTGGCCAAGCCCGTTTTAGACTTCACAATTTCTGACATTTGTCCAAGTCGAGCCTTATCGGAATTAAATCTAGCATGGGCCTCCTCCCTGGATTCGCCGGGACGAGCAGTCGGCCCAGTCCAGAACAACTTTGAATTCTCTCTTGGCACATTGTAGATTGAGGCTCTAATACGGCCGAGGAACTCTCTAGACAGAAACACGCCGGCGCCGATAGCTCTATCGTCGGCATCGCCGATTGCCACATGCCCTCCCAACAAAACGCTGCCCGGGGCTATTGCCACTAAAGGCGTGAAGGGCCTCCTGGCTTCTTTGGCTGCCCTAAGTGCAAAATCAGCCATACCTACTGTCTTCCTGTAGTTAGGTCTATATTTACTGGGGGTGATTAGCTCCCTATAAGCCAGACCACTCAAGGCCTTTTGCGTTTGAGCAAAAACCTTTCCAACTCTCCGACTTTCGTCTATAGGAAGCTGCCTTTGGCCACCCTTAACCTCTAGACTAGCTGCAAAAACTCCCACGACCGCGATCAGACCGGTTTTTGGTAAAAGAGCAGTGGGTTCATTTTCATTGTCATAGAAGTTAAATGCTCCCATTCTCTCCGTAATTACTCCAAACGTATTTTCGAAAGCTTGATTCCTTAAATAGACTCGGCGCAGCACGCCATCTACAGGTGAACAGACGTCGGACAAGTTCTCTTGGTTAGCAATCTCAAACGGCATATCATAACCGGGCGAGTATCCTTTTAGAGTTTTGATTGCCATGAGGATTTATATGCTAAGGTTTTGATTTAGTGTAAGTTACACTGTCCAATTTAATTATATACCCGGCTGTCAATAATGGTTACGTTTAAAGAGTTGCGGTTGGTTATTGGTTTTAGCGGCCGGTGGCTATCTGGTCGGCGTGGGTGGCCACGTATTGGTAGCTGGCATTGAGGTTTTGCGCCTGGTTAAGCACAATATCGGTGGTGTTGAGCAGCACATAGGTATAAGCTCCTGCTAGCAGCCCCAGAATCACCAACAATTTCATGTTCTAGTTTATAACAGAGGCGTTTAACATTATGCAAGCACTAGTAATTTGAATTAATAGGATTGAATTAATAGGAACGTAAATTAAAAATCAAAAGGAACGGTTTTAGCTGGAATATTACCCTTCGATTTAGTAGTTTTAAGTTTTTAACAGAATTTCGTGAAACTGTTTATTTTTAAGGTGTAAGATATAGCGGTTTAACAGAATTCTGTTAAAAACTTGAGAGTAGTAAAATAGGGAGCTAAATAAGTGTTGTTAAAACAATGGTAAAGCCAAAAGCCAATATAAGTATTGTTTAAGTGTCAAATTATGCAGAGTTCCGCGGCAGCTTGGCTTTGAGCTTTCTACCAGGGCGACTATCGCGAATGAAGGCCATTCTAGATAATTTAGCTGCGCTCGATATCGCGTTGTTCGGGGGTCTCGTGAGGGCGCGCGTAATCATCTTCCAAACGCCAAGTGGTGCCTAGTTCGGCCCGAATGCGGAAATGAATCCGAACACCCACTAACTAAAATGCGGTTTTGAATCCGAACACTCTGAGTTGCCCCTGTGGTACGGTGGGCGAATGAATTACACCACACCAAACTTACTAAAGATGACCGCAATGAGATTCGG
>DATBED010000038.1:0-10043 GCA_036276195.1 Saccharimonadales bacterium (SeqCode)
ACGCATCGAAGCTGCCGTTAATTCTTATCTGCAAGGCGCGGCATGAAGCCGATTAATCTGCCGATGGTCGACTCTAGCGCCAACCATAGCGCCATCGATCCGCTCGACGCCCGTTACTACGAAACCGAAATTGCCTGCTACCTGTCGGAACGAGCACGAGTGGCCTACCAAGCCTACGTGGAAGCGGCCCTGGCCCATGCCTTGGCCGACTTTGGCATCTGTTCGCGCGAAGTGGCCGAGCAAATCGAAGCAGCCTGCCGCCAGGTCACTGCCGAAGCTGTCGCCGAAGAAGAAAAAACGACCAAGCACGACGTTAAGGCCCTAGTTAATGTCATTAAGTCTCATCTACCTGACGAGGCCAAGCCCTACGTGCATTTTGGAGCCACATCTTATGATATTGTGGCGACTGCCCTGTCGCTGCAGCTGCGGGCGGCCACTAATGAGCTGGTAATTCCCCGCCTGATTGAGCTCGAGAAAACTCTGTTGGATCTGACTAAAAAGTACGCTGAAACGGTGCAGATCGGTCGCACGCATGGCCAGCACGCCCTGCCAATTACCTTTGGTTTCGCCATGGCCGAGTACGTTAGCCGCTTGGGCTCCAGCATTAGCTCTCTGCAAGTTTTGAGCGGCAAACTCAAGGGTAAATTTAGTGGTGCTGTTGGCGCCTATAACGCTTTAAGCCTATTCGTCGATGATCCGATTAAGTTCGAGCAAACAGTTCTTAGGTATCTGGATATTGAGCCGGCCGACTATTCTAACCAAATCGTGCCGGCCGAAAACTACGTGCGCCTGTTAGACGAGCTCGGCGTTACGGCCGGAATTATGGCCAATCTGGGTCACGATATGCGGCACTTGCAGCGCAGCGAAATCGCCGAAGTGCGCGAAGCTTTCGAACCCGGCCAAACCGGCTCCTCGACTATGGCGCACAAGCGCAACCCCTGGAATTTCGAGAATGTCATCAGCCTGAACAAGCAAGTCATGGCCCAGCTGGTTAACGCCAATCTAAACCTGCCGAGCGAACATCAGCGTGATCTGACCGATTCGGCCTCGGCCCGCTTTTATGGAGTCGTGCTAGCTAGCGTGGCCTCAATGGCCAAACGCCTGAACGCGGTCATGGCTAAACTGGAGGTCGACGAAGACAATATGCAGCGCAACCTGCATATGAGCGGTGGCGCTATTGCCGCCGAGCCGCTCTATTTATTGTTGGAAAAGTACGGTCATACCACTGCTCACGAAGTGTCCAAGGCTCTGGCCCATAAGGCGGCTGAATCCGGCAAATCTCTTTACGAAATGGCCGAAGCATTCGAAGAGATTAACGCTTACTTCGAGAAATTTACCGAGGCCGAAAAAGACATCATCAAACACCCCGAAGACCGTTACACCGGTTTAGCCACCCAAAAAGCCCTGGCCATTCACGACAAATGGCAAGCCGCCGTAGAGCAAGTTTAGTTGATGCGTTGACACAAGCAGCTCACGGTGGTAGATTAAGCGTACAGCTACATTCTCCGTTTTGTAACGGTGCAAGAATAAACCCCCACCTTTCGGTAGGGGTTTATTTAGTGTAGTAGCCTTTGGCGGCGGGGACGGGATTCGAACCCGCGGAATATACAGCTACATTCTCCGCTTCCTGAAAGCGGTGCGATAGACCGCTCTGCCACCCCGCCACGGAGAACCTCGCCCAACAGCGAGGTTTTTGTATACTACTGATTAACTCATCCGCTCCAAAGCATAAGCGAGCATTAAATCCACTCTGTTAATTAAAACTTAATGAAATGGTGCTAACTACCATAAATCAAAAAAGCAGCCTTGATGTACAATTAGGAATATGACTTTCACGGGATTCTGACACCCCTGTTTTAATATCTACAACCAGATCGACTGGTTTCTATTAATTTATAGGAGTAAATCATGAAAGAACTAGAGTTAAATCCGATAGTTCAAGATGCGTTAGACATAAACAATATCACCTATAAAGTTTTGGCGTGTGATCCAGGTTTCGCCGATACCGCGGTTTTCTGCGAGCATTACGGCTTCTTGCCGGAGCAAGCGGCCAATACGATTTTGATCGCCTCTAAGAAAATAGAGCCCACTCAATATTCGGTTTGCGTGGTTCTGGCCACAACTAAGTTAGACGTTAACAAAAAAGTAAGTGGATTAATGGGCATTAAACGTTTATCGTTCGCTGATGCTGAGACTACCGAGCAATTAACCCTGATGATGATTGGCGGAGTTACCGCCATCGGCATTACTGACTTGCCTATTTATGTCGATCAGGCCGTTATGAAACAAGAGCACGTTATTATGGGCGGCGGCAACCGTTCCAGTAAACTTTTAATAAATCCAACCGAGCTCCTCAAACTTGAGAATGTGCAAATAATCGAAGGCTTGGCTAACTTTGCACGATAAAATATAAGCATACAATAAATCAGAGCCCCACCCGGGGCGCGTGCTTGAGGTGAATTGCTTCGGTGGTCTTGGCTGTTTTAGTGCATGAAGAAGCCGCGGCCGACTTTGTCGGGCAGCATGGCCACGCTGGTGCCGGCGCTGGTGAGAGTCTGGATGACGGAATCGTCGCCGATCGAGCCGCTACTGGTGAGAATGGCTTTGACGCCGGCTTTGGCCAATAGTTCCGGGCCGTCCGGGAACGGGAAGAAGCTGTCGCTGTAGGCGACCGAGTTGGCCAATTTGGCTTTGTCTAAATGAACTTCGAGGACAATTTTGTCGTCCTTTTCACTTAGTTCCGGGAAGGCATTGGTGGTGCGCGTCAGGGCCAACTGGGCGGCGCCGACCCGGTCTTGCTGCCCTACTCCGTTGCCAATCAACTGGCCGTTTTTAACTAAGCTGATAGTGTTGCTGTTGCTGGTACTGC
Source organism: Saccharimonadales bacterium (SeqCode) (assembly GCA_036276195.1). Taxonomy (GTDB): domain Bacteria; phylum Patescibacteriota; class Saccharimonadia; order Saccharimonadales; family UBA4665; genus DATBED01. Next base: position 2,870 of record DATBED010000038.1, read on the forward strand.
CGACTGCCCAGGCTAACACCATGTCGCGCTTCTGCTCATCTGTTATTTTGCCGTGGAATCGCATATAGTCGGCTTTTAGGTCGAGCACGAAATCGTAGTTCGGTTGCCGCAGCAGGCCGCCTCGCACCGGCCTAGAGCGGTCTTGGCTGTCGAGCGATGTCAGGCCTAAGTCGGCTAGAGCCGGATTGATCACTACCCTTAATTTATTACGACTTAATAGTTCCAGAGCTTCTTTGGTGACGCTGGCACCGATGACGCCGTCGAGTAGGCGTGGCCGGTCGCCGTCCATGGCGTGATGCATCAGGGCTTCGGCCACGGCTTTGTTGATCTCGGCGTTGATCATGACCACGCCACCAAAAATGGCCCGGGTGTCGCCTTCCAACATTTTTTGGATGGCTTCGACCGGCGTTTCGGCCACTCCGGCGCCGCAGGCATTGCCGTGCTTAACGCCGACGGCAATGTTAGGAACAACGGAGTCAAAGTTCAATTTAAAGCCGGCGGCGACGTGCGTGACGGTCTGGAGCAGTCGGTCGATGTCGGTCATGTTAATGAAGCTGCGCTCCATGCCCTGCACGTGCTCGAACTTGTCGAGGGCTAAGCTGTCGGCATTATTTCGGTTGTCGGCATAAAAAGCCGCTGGAATCTGCCAGGGGTTTTCGCCGTACTTAGTCGGGCTCGACAGTCGGCCCATGTAGCCGGTCATATTGCCGCCGTTCAAGTATTGGGCCGAGGCCAAAACGTAACGCGCCACTTCGTACTCGGCTCGGGCGGCCAGCTCCTCCAGGGCCTCGGCTTCGTCGGGTTGGCCGGCTTTCAGCCAATCTAACACCTTCGGGCGCTGCGAAACGTGAGACACGACAATGCGCCGCCCCTTGGCGGCAGCTCGCAACATGGTCGGGCCACCGATGTCGGTCTGGGCTATGACATCGTCGAGGGCGGCGCCTGGTTTATTGATAGCTTCTTCCAGCGGATACATGTCCACGCAAACCAGATCGATGAGTGGCAAACCGAGCTTGGCCATTTCTGCCAGATCGGTTGGGCTGGATTTGTCGGCTAACAAACCGGCCGCCACCTCGCGTGACAGGGTGACAACTCGGTGGCCCAGAATAGCGCCGCCACCGACCAGCTCTGTCACATCTTTCACCGCAAGGCCAGCCTCGGAGATAACCTTGGCCGTACCGCCGGAGGCGTATACCTGCCAACCTAGATCAGCTAGACCTTGAGCGAATTCCACAATCCCCGTCTTATCGTAAACCGATAGCAAAGCGATGGGGGCGGCCTCTTTCATGAGCTTAGTATCTTATAATTCCCGGTCAAGGACAAGTTTGAGGGCCGCCGGAATGGCTTCAATCACGTCCGAAGCGATAACGCCCGGTTCGGTTTTGGCTTGGGCTGCCATCTCGCCGGCTAAACCATGAAGCTGTACGGCGGCTTCGGCGGCATCCTCTGAGGAAATCTTCTGGGCGATAATTCCGGCGATCATTCCAGATAGTACATCGCCGGTGCCGGCCGTCGCCAACTCCGGTCCACCCGAGAGGGTTTCGTACCTGCCCTTTCGACTGAAGATGCCAGTTTGATGTCCTTTTAGCAGCAAAATGATATCATTTTGGTGTGCAAAACGCATGGCCGTCTGCCGGAGACTTGCAGGATCTTTGGGTAGTTCCGCCTCAAAGAATCGCTGGAATTCGCCCAGGTGTGGCGTCAAAATCGAGCCCTTGGGTATCAGTTCCGGAGTTTGTTGGACAGCAGTCAAAGCACCTCCGTCTATAACTATAGGTAAATTGATTCCTTTTAATTGTTTAAGCGCCGTGACGGCCAGGTCGGGCTTCAGACCCGGGCCGATCACGACAACCGAGACTTTGCGGTCTTTAATAAATGGCAGGAGCGCTTGGGCGCTGGCCGACAAACGGAGGGTCATAATTTCCTCGACGCGCTTTTCGAGTTTATCAATTACTGCTGGAGAGGAAGCGATCGAGACCAAGCCGGCGCCAACGCGCAGTGCCGCCCTGGCCGACAGGAACGCCGCGCCAACCATGCCAGGCGATCCACCCACCACCAAAACGTGCCCGAAATCGTACTTGTGACTAGTCGGGGCTCTATGCAAAAGCCGCTCAAAAACCGACTTATTCATACCCCAATTCTAGCAACAAACCAGGCCACAAAACAGATATAGAATCCAGTTATCCACATAAGCGATTTGACAAAGGTGCATGGCGAGTGCATGATGTGGGTGTCAACTTAAGGAGGGTGTTTTTATGAGCACTGCAAATGTTACCAAAGACAGTTGGGGAGCATTAGTCCTAGGGGGTGTGGCAACATTAGTATTTGGTGTAGCGGCGGTCTTTTGGCCGGGCCTCACGCTGCTAACGCTACTCTATCTGTTCAGCGCTTACGTGCTGGTCAGCGGAATAGTTAATATTTTGGCCGGATTGGCCATTATGGAAGCCGTCGAAGCCTGGTTTTTGACAGTGGCACTGGGAGCGTTCGAGCTGGGCGTCGGCGTTTATATGCTGCGTCACCCGCACGTGGCCTTTAAGACGTTTGTGCTGCTGATTGGCTTCGTGCTGATCGCTCGAGGCATCATCGAAGTTGTTGATGCTTTCTACAGTGCTCGGGCCAGTGCGCGCGCCAAGACGATGACCTACGTTAGCGGTCTAGCCGCACTAGTGGTCGGCATCGTGGTACTGTTCGCCAAGGCATCCCAAGGAGTCACATTTGTTTGGTTGCTTGGCCTCTATGCCATTGTGGTCGGGACCATGCACATTGCCGCATTATCCGGCGGCGCCCGTAAATAAAAATTAACCAAAGCTAAACTAAGCGGCTCGCTCAAAGCGGGCCGTTTTTTATGGCGTCGGCGGCTTGACAGAATTCGCCTGCCGGATATACTTGGCTTAGGAAAGGTTCAGATCAAAATCATCGAAAATTATGGCAAAAATCCTGCTGATTGAAGACGACGAACTGATCAGGCGTCTGTACGAAAACCTGTTCACGCTAGAAGACTTTGAGATTGAAATAGCTGAAAACGGACTGACGGGTTGGGAAATGATCCCGCACTTCAAACCCGACATCATCCTGCTCGACATTATGATGCCCACCATGAACGGCCTGGAAATGCTAGAGAAGATTAAGGCTGATCCGCTCAGCTCGCACATACCAGTGATTGTCTTAACCAACGTATCAGATACGAACATAGCTCACCAGGCCACCGAAAAAGGTGCCGTCCTGGTGCTGATCAAGAGTCAGACCGAACCGACCGACGTACTCGCCTCGGTTAAAGGGGTGCTGGCCAAGAATGAAGCCGCCTAACTACCACCAGTTACTGTTCGACCAGGTGCGGCAGACTTTGGGCGACGCACAGGAGTTAAGCGGGCCACTGCAGGCCTTGCTGGAGCAAGTCAGCGATACTTACGTCAAACTGGAGGCCGAGGTTGGCTTGCGCACCGAGCAGCTGATGGCCTCGACCTCGCGGGCTTACTCTTTCCTCGACAGTCTGAATATGGGCTTTATAATGTGCGATGTGACCGGCGAAGTCGTGCTGGCTAATTCGTCGGTGCGGCAGATGCTATCAACTCCAGTAGCGGAGGTCGAGCCGCGGTGGACGCTTGATGTCATTGATGGCTTATTGCAGCCGTCTCTGCAACTCAAGCAACTGATCAAGCAGTGCCTGGCCACCGGGCAGCCGGTGGAGTACAACCAGGTGACGGTCGGCCAACGCACCCTGCTATTGTTTATCGCGCCCCTGACAGCCGAGACCACAGCCACCGATAAGCAGTTGCTGGGAGCCGTCATATTAGTCGAAGATATTACTGAGCAAAAGTTATTGGAGCGTTCTAAAGATGAATTCCTTTCGATTGCTTCGCATGAACTGCGCACGCCATTAACGGCCATCCGCGGCAACGCTTCGCTGATTAGCCAGTACTACGGCGACCAGTTGCCCGACCAGCGCATGGCAGCCATGATCAGCGACATTCATGAGTCGTCTACCCGACTAATCGACATCGTCAATGACTTTTTGGATGTGTCGGCCATCGAGCAAGGCAAGATGGTCATGAACCCTGAAGCCTTTGGCCTGGCCGAAATTGTGGACGAAGCGACACGAGAGCTGCAGGCTCTGTGTCAGTCCAAAGGTCTAACTCTGCAGAAAGACGCCAGTGTCGACGCTGCGCCGCCGGTTCGGGCCGACAAAATGCGCATCAAGCAAGTCATTTATAACCTGATCGGCAATGCCATTAAGTTCACCGAAGAGGGCGGCATAACCGTCAGTGCCGACTTTGACGACTCGATGGTGACGACCTCCGTTAGTGACACTGGTAAGGGCCTGTCGCCCGCCAGCCAGCGGCTGCTATTCCACAAATTCCAGCAAGCCGGCAGCAGCTTACTGACGCGCGACGCCACCAAAGGCACCGGCTTGGGCCTTTATATTTCCAAGCTGATTGTTGAGCACTCGGGCGGCCAGATCGGTTTAGCCAGTTCTGAACTGGGTAAAGGCAGCACCTTCGCCTTTAGCCTGCCGCGAGCTGCGTAGACTTAGCCAGTTTGAGGTTCTGAACATTGCTGCCGCTAACCTTGCCGACAGTTTTCTGACGTTTAGGCTTCTAATAACACAAGCTTTATATTAAAATAGCAGTGGAAGTGAGCCCACGGGCGTTAGGTGGCAGGAAATATAGAAACTGGGAATGTGGAAAATTTACAGCGACACTTTAGCTAGGGCCGTGCCAGCGGCTCTAGAGAGATTTGACCGGGCAATTAAGCTCGCGTTGGTGCTGTTTGTGGCCTTTGGGCCGCTTATGCTGCTAAATATGACTGCCACGGCTGACCAGATTTCCAACCGGTCGCTTAACATACTGTCGGCCCAAGCCAGTGCCACTACCACCTACACGTTCAAGTTCACGCCGGCCCAAACCAATCAGATCCAAAGCGTTATGCTTCAAGCCTGTACTACTCCTTTGGGTAGTTGCACAGCGCCCAGCGGCCTTAACCTGTCTGGCGGTACAGTCAGCCAAAGCGGCTTCCAAGGTGCGACCAACTTCACCAAGGATACTTCTACTTCTGGATGTACGACGGTGGGTGTGCTGTGCGTAACGCGTAGCAATACAACCGCCCAAACCCTGGTCGCCCATACTCTTACAGATACCGGGGCTGTCAACCAAGATGGCACCAACTGTAGCGCCGCCGCCAACTGCACTTTCTTTGTGCGCATCACAACCTTTAGCGATGCGGCCTACACCACTAAAATTGACTCCGGTACGGTAGCCTCCTCAACCACCCAAGCCTTTACCGTTAATGCCGCCATTCAGGAAGTGCTAAGTTTCTGTATCGGCGCTACCACGATTGACGATGCCGACACCACGACTCCACCGCTGTGCAGCGCTATCAGCGGTACTGCGTTGGCTTTGGGTGTGCTAGACTCGGCACATGTCAACGTTTCCCCCGTTAGTGCCCTTAACCAAGGTGATGGCAATAATGCCATTGCCGAACTAAGTACTAACGCAGTTAATGGCACGGCGATTTCTTACGACGCTATCCAGCAATCCGGCACCAATCACCGTGGCACGCTGAGGGTAGTTGGTGCTGTTTGTAACATCGGTAATGTCAACACCGACCAGTGTATTAATGCCATCGGAACGACCCGTTCGACCATTACGGCTGCCACCGAGGCCTTTGGCATGACTATCGCCGGCGTCAACTGCAAAAACACGCTAGGTTACAGCTGTAGTTATGCCGGGAACACCTATAATCTGCGCAAAGCAGCCAATTACGATGGCACTGGTGTGGCTACGACTTACCTGGCGGATGCCGGCCAAGTCAGCGGCACCACCAGCGGCGGCTACGCCTGGGACGAAAGCGGCACCAGCCAAACCATAGCCAGCGCCTCCACCGTGGTCGACAACGAAGCCCTGATTATTAAATTCGCGGCCACTCCGACCATTGTCACTCCGACCGGTTCCTATACTGCCCAAGCCGACTACGTGGCCACCCCCACTTATTAATGGTTATAATGGAACGATGGAGCAAATTAGTGGCCTAAAGTATAGCCTGCGGCGCCAAGCCTGGCAGACTCTGACCAAGGTGCCTAAAATCACTCTGTACTTTTGGATTGTTAAGCTATTGACCACGGCCATGGGTGAGGCTACTTCCGATTACATGGTCCTGCGCTTCAACCCTTACCTGGCTGTTATGGCCGGTTTTGCGGTTTTTGTTATAGCCCTAGTGATCCAATTCCGCAAGCCGCATTATGTGGCGTGGGCCTACTGGCTGGCTGTGGCAATGGTGGCGGTGTTTGGCACTATGGCGGCCGATGTCATCCACATTCAGTTTGGCGTGCCTTACGCTATTTCGACCATCTTCTTCGCTATGGTGCTAGCCGTAGTTTTTACGGCATGGTACAAAAGCGAAGGCACTCTGTCTATACACAGTGTCTATACCCGCAGCCGTGAAGCTTTTTACTGGGCGGCCGTGCTGGCCACCTTTGCTATGGGTACCGCGGCCGGCGATCTAGCGGCCTACACGCTTCACCTCGGCTTCTTGACTTCGGGTATTCTGTTTGGAGTGGTCTTCGCCTTGCCGGCGCTGGCCTACTGGCTGTTTGACCTGAACCCCATACTGAGCTTCTGGTTAGCCTACATCATGACCCGTCCGTTCGGCGCTTCCTTTGCAGATTGGATTGGCAAGTCCCACAGTGTGGGTGGCCTGGCTTACGGCGATAGCAAGGTGGCCCTAATTTTGACGGCGCTAATAGTCATCTTGGTGGCTTATTTGGGGCTCACCGGCAAAGACCAACCAGCCCACCAAGTGGCTACACAAGATAGGCTATAGCTAAGTTAGCTAGTCAAGGTTCTTCTTAGTGAAGGTTGTCTGACCATTGATTGAGCCTTCATACTGGGCAATCAAGGTGTACTGAGCACAAGTAGTGTCGGTCGCTTCACAGTTAGCACTACTACCGGAACTATCGGTCGGGTAGTACTCATAGCTCTTGGCAGTACCACCGGCAGTACCACTATTGGTTAGGGTGGCGCTGCTGGATCCGCTTGAAGGATCAATCAAGGCATTAATATCTAGACTCTTCATGTTAGAACTAACCCATGAAGCCGTGCTCATGTCAGCATAACTAGGGTAGTTACCATTCTGCTGGAAGTAAGCCTCTAGCTGTGTCTGAATAGAGTTAAGATCTGCC
>DATBED010000039.1:0-15825 GCA_036276195.1 Saccharimonadales bacterium (SeqCode)
GGCAGATCTTAACTCTATTCAGACACAGCTAGAGGCTTACTTCCAGCAGAATGGTAACTACCCTAGTTATGCTGACATGAGCACGGCTTCATGGGTTAGTTCTAACATGAAGAGTCTAGATATTAATGCCTTGATTGATCCGGGCAGCGGCGGCTCGACGGCTACGCTAGTTAACAGCAACACTGCCGGCGGTACGGCTAAAAAGTACGAGTACTACCCAGCCGACAGCTCTGGTAGCAGTGCTAACTGTGAAGCAACTGACACTACTTGTGCCCAGTACACCTTGATTGCCCAGTATGAAGGCTCAATCAATGGTCAGACAACCTTCACTAAGAAGAACCTTGACTAGCTAACTTAGCTCAAGTTACTCAAAAAGCCCCGGCGCACCCGGGGCTTTTCTCGTCTTTATACTATAATTAAACGTAAGCATGAAAAAAAACAGGTTCGGTTCAAAAGGGTTTACCATAGTCGAGCTGCTGGTTACCATTGCCGTTGCCGGTATATTGATTGGTACTCTAAGTGAGGTAGTTAATAATTACCTGCACCTTGGTCAGCGAGGCCGCTACCTAAACCTGGCTAATTCATACGTGGAGGCTAAGAGTGAGGCTTTGCGTAATATCGGCTACAATAGCTTAAACCTGGGTACAACCACTATAACAAGCGAGCTACCATCGCAGCTGCCTCCAAGTCGCAACGCAACAATGACAATTAGTAGCCCGATGATCGGCCTTAAACAAGTCGACATTACCGTTTCGTACACCGACCAGGCCCAAAACAATTCTTACAAGTATACAACCTACATAGGAGAGCTCGGTGTCGGGCAATAAACTAGCCAAACAAAGCGGTTTCACCCTGGTAGAGCTAACAGTCGTAGTGAGCGTTATGGCTATTGTTGGAGTAGTTTTTATAGGCGTTGTCTCTAACTTTTTTGTGATAATCAGCCGCAATAATGCCCTGACAGAGATGACCATAAATTCTCAAAACCTACTCAGAACTACTGTTGAAAACATTAGGTTTGGTGATGGTATACGGCAGACCAATCAAATTTCTGACCCTAACGCGCCCACGGGAGGTTGGAGCACCAGTAATAGTAACTTCGTTATTATTATTGCCGTGCCAGCCGAAACAGCCGGCCATAGTTACATAACCGACCCTTCTACCGGTAGTCCATACATGAACGAGCTAATCTACTACAAAAGCAGCTCAACCCTGATGGAGCGGCGTCTAGCTAACCCCAGTGCTGCCGGCAATAGCCTAACGACTACTTGCCCGGCCAATCTAGCCTCTTCTAGTTGCCCGGCCGATATCACACTTGCTCCTTATGTAAATTCTATGATCTTTAGTATGTACGACCAAAATGCCGCTGCAACCACCGATCCTACCCAAGCCCGATCCATTAAGATTACCCTAAATATGCAGCGCAATGCGCCAGGCAATCCGATTAATTTAACCACTTCAACGCAGGTAACTTTAAGGAATCGTTTCTGATGAAAATCAAGCTTAATCAACAAGGCACTATTTTATTGATCTTTTTGCTGACTTTTCCCTTTTTGATACTGATGGCCATGTATTACATGAGCCTGTCGTTGACTAGTTTTTCGGTCGGTCGGCTAGACCAACTGCACACCGAGGCCCAGCTGGCCGCTGATGCTGGTGCCGATTACTCAATTGAGCAATTGGCCCTCAATAATGCCTGGGCTGGCACCGGTAGCGAAGTAGCGCTTCATAGTGATAGCAAGCTGCGGACTACTTTTATCACTAGTGTGAGTGGTAATTCTAGCTCTAAAACTATTGCCATAACCGGCAAAACCTACTGGCCAGCTTCGGCTACCACACCCACCCGAACGGTTTCTATAGACGTCGATTTATACCCGGTCACCGTGGGTAATTACAGCATTGTGGCTGGTGCCGGCGGGCTTTACATGAGCAACAATTCCAAAGTTGTGGGTGGCGGTGTGTTCATTAACGGTGAAATCAACATGTCTAACTCTGCCCAGATTGGCCTTAGCACTTCACCGGTAGCAGTCCAAGTTGCCGACGACATCTGCCCGCCCGGCGGCGGCGCGTCTTACCCCAGAGTCTGCACAGCCGCCGATAATGCCGGCCAGCCTATCACTATTAGCAATCCGGCCCATATTTATGGCACAGTTACGGCAACCAACCAAACCGATGGCAGTGGTATGAGTAGCCCCGGCTTGGTAACTGGCGGCAGTGCAATTCCGCAAGCTCTACCAACTTACGACCGGGCCGGTCAAAAGGCGGCTGTTAACCCCGCCAACAATATGACCGGCGCCGCGGCCTCTTGCACCAGCAATAACGGTAACGTTATTTGGCCGGCTAATACCAAAATTACAGGCGATGTGACAGTGTCGCACCAATGTACTGTCACTATAAAAGGCAACGTCTGGATAACCGGAAACCTATCGACGCAAAACAGCTCCCAAATAATCGTCGATAATTCTCTGGGCACCACTATGCCGGTTATTATGGTAGACGGCTCCAGCGGCTTTAATATGATACAAAGCTCTAAATTAACGCCGAATTCTAGTAATACAGGAGTAGAGGTAATCACTTTTTACAGTACAGCCAGTTGCTCGCCGGACTGCAACAGTGTTACCGGCAATGACTTGTCTAACTCTAGGGTTTTGACCACCATTTCGCTTGGCAATTTAACCGGAGGCGCTAACAGTGTTTTCTACGCCTATTGGACGCAGGCCAGTCTGGGTAACAGTGGCCAAATTGGAGCGGTGATTGGTCAGACCATTCAGCTGTCTAACTCGGCTACAATTACTTTCGGCTCTTCTACCGGTGGCGTTGGCACTACAACCTGGATTGTCAGGGGTTATCATAAACAGTAAGGATAAGCTTTTCTGGTATACTAGAAAAGACTAGTTACCTCTGGTGGGCAAATTCATGAAAACAACTAAAACCCCTAACTTTTTTCACGATAAACCGCTGTTCGGGTTGGATATTGGCCACGGCTCACTCAAAGTCATGCAGGTCGAAGAACAGCCAATTGGAACAGCTGGTAAAAAACACCTGCCTAAAGTAATCGGCTATGGTTTTGCGGCCTTTGATGGCAATGCCCTGGAAGACGGGGTAGTCATTAAACATGAGGTTATCGCCAAAGCGGCCCATGAACTGTTTAATAAGCATCTGATTGGCGATATCACGACTAGGCGGGTGGCCATTGCTATCCCAGCTTATCGTACCTTCACACGCTCGCTCAAGCTGCCCAAGCTTAAGCAAGATGAGTTGGCCCAGGCGGTTCAGCTTGAAGCCGAGCAATATATTTCGGCGCCACTAGAAGAACTCTACCTAGATTATGAGATCATTCGACAAGATGACGATTCAACCGAATTATTTGTGGTGGCCGTACCCCAGAATATTGTGGATTCTTACTTGGAGTTGGCCGAGGTTTTTGGGCTGGAAACAGTGCTGATTGAGCCGACCCTAAGCTCATCGGGCCGCCTTTTTTCAGTGGATGACCAAAGCGACCTGCCCACGGTGATGATCGATTTCGGTGCCCTGTCGGCCGACATCAGTATTTTCGATCAAGGGCATGTGCTGGTGACCGGCACGGTGCAAGGCGGCGGCGAGAACTTCACCAACTCCATCATGCAAAAGCTAGACATTAACCAAAAGGAGGCCGGTTTAGTTAAAACGCGCTACGGCCTGGGTGCCAGCAAGCGGCAATCTGAGATCCGTCAAGCGCTAGAACCAACTCTGCAGCAAATCGTTAAAGAAATCCGGCGCATGATCCGCTACTACGAAGAGCGCTACGGTTCCGACCGGCCGATTAAGCAGATCGTTACTTGTGGTGGCGGTGCTAACATGCCAGGCTTAAGTGAGTACTTTACCGAGGCTGTGCGCCTGGCAGTTCGCCATACAGACCCCTGGCAATATTTGAACTACAAAGGCTTCCAGCCACCTGCCAACGCCGACAAACCGATGTACACAACCGTGGCCGGTCTTAGCCTGGCCCGATCTAAAGAGGTGTTCTCGTAATGATCAACTTGCTGCCACCAGATCTACGGAACGGCTACCGCTACGGCCGGCGCAATGTCGTGCTGCGCCGCTGGGTAGCTATGTGCCTGGTCGCGTTCGTGGGGTTAGGGCTACTGTCGACCTACGGTTTACTCAACCTACATCAATCAACGGCCACCTATAATAACAAGATTACTGCTGCTAATAATACTCTTCAGAAAGAAAAGTTCGCCCAAACCGAGGCTCAAATTAAGGATATAGGCAGCACCTTTAAGCTGGTGACACAGGTCTTAAAACAGGAGGTATTATTTTCACAACTAATCACAAGACTAGCCAAAACTATTCCGCCTGGCGCGAAACTAAATGGCTTGAACATATCTCAAACGCAGGGGGCAATCAACATTACGGCAGTAGCCGCCGATTACAGTACGGCTACGCAGGTACAGGTTAATTTATCTAATCCTCCCGGGAACCTTGTTAGAATCTTTAGTAAAGCTGATATAACTAGCGTAACCTGCAACAGTGCTAACGCCGTTGACAAGAGCTACCCATGTACCGTCAATATCATAGCCTTGTTCGTGCCTAATAACCCATTCTTACTCATAAATAGTCAGGCCGACAAAGCGCTTAATCAGGGTGCTAAGCCATGAATAGCAAACGACTATACTTAGTGCTTTCTGGAGTTGCCTGCTTATTAATATTGGGGTTAGTAGCTGGAACCTATGGAGCAGACAGCCTTCTTACCAGTCAGTCGAATAAGCTTGTCAAACTAAAGGCCAAAAGCCAGGCGCTAGACCAAGAGCAGCTAATTTTAGTTAAAATAAAAAAGCAAGTTCAAACCTACTCTAATCTTAATCAAGTTGCCAAGGAGGTTGTGCCGCAAGATAAGGACCAAGCAGAGACGGTACGCGAGATTGCCAATATCGCGGCGACTAATAAAATCGAACTGGCTTCAATTTCTTTCCCCCAGTCTTCACTGGGCGGCGTGGGTGGTTCTACCACTTCAGGCAGTGCTAGTATTGCCCCCGCCCAAGCCAAGGGGGCGGCGGGTAGTAAGGCCACTACTCTTTCGCAATTGACGCCTGTCAAGAACATCCCCGGCGTCTACTTACTGCAGATCGTAATAGCCAATGATCCTACCCAAAGTGTCCCTTACGCTCAATTCATTAGTTTTCTACAAGGCCTAGAGCGCAATCGTCGCACCGCTCAAGTAAGTACCGTAGTTATACAGCCTGGTAGCCACCAATCTGATAATGTGTCTTTCACACTAACTTTAAACGAGTATATAAAACCATGAACAAAGGTATGCTCGACATATATCTACATGTTTTGACTAGTAAGCTAAAGGGTTTGGTGGCATTACTGCAACGTTACAGTGTAATTATTTTTATTATATTCATTGCCCTTTTATATGGCTTTTTAGGTCTTCAAATAGATAGTTTAAGTAGCGTGGAACCCTCTAGTAATGACGTGACTAATCAAGTTAACGCGGCTCAAATTACTCATATAGACCCTTTGGTAGTTTTTCAACTGCAAACTCTTAGAGATAACAGCGTAAGCGTGCAAGGCTTACTCAACAAAGCTCGCAGTAATCCCTTTCAGTAAGTTAGACGTTGGTGTTGACGCCTTGGTCGGTGGAGTCGTCGGGATAGTCAACCGGTGCGGTAGCCGGTGGGTTATTTGACGATGGCTGTGGCTGGTAGGCGCCTTCGGCTCGGTAAGGCCGCTGCTGGTCTTCGCCGTGCCGGTTTTGCTCAAAGTTCTCGCGGGCCGACAACACTTGTTGAGCATAGTAATTAGGATTCGGGCAGTACAAAAAGACAAACTTGCTGCGTTCGCCGGCCGTTTCTACCCGCAGCAATCCATAGTTAAACATGTGTGTCAGGATGCCGTTTTGCTCGGCCGTAACGTCTTCAAGGTTACCCAGCGACAGCTGCGAAGATTCGCGGTGAAACAGACTCGATTGAATGATTTGGGTGACGCTGTCTGTGGTTAAAATCCACGAGTTACCCCAGTAAACTTTATTCGAAATAAAAGCAAAGGCCAGGCTAAACAAGGCCACTACCAAAAAGACCAGAGCACCGATTTTGGTGGCCGTACCGCTGCCACCGTTGGAATCATGCATAAAATGCGGTACCACGCCAAAAGCCAGCGCGGCTACGACAATTAAAAGCAGCCCGGTCGCCACGTAAATCCCTAAAATGCCAATTGGGTGGCGCTTAATTTCGCAAATAGTACGTTCGCCCGGTTGAGTAACGGTCAGGGCTTTACCGACTTTGGTATGTGGGTCGTATTGCTCCGGCTCCATAGGCGCAGGAATGTCTTGGGGATCCATGATTATATTATACCTTACAATAGTGAAGCTTGCGGACTGTCTTTGCCGGGGCGCTTGCCTAAGTGCCTGTAAGATTTAGCGGTGGCTTTGCGGCCACGCGGTGTGCGCTCTAGTAGCCCAATTTGCATAAGATAGGGTTCGTAAAAGTCTTCGATAGTACCTCGCTCTTCGGCCGTAATGGCCGCCAGGGTTTCAACTCCAACCGGGCCACCGTCGTAGTTTTCAATAATGGCGCTAAGCAGCATACGATCGGCGGCGTCTAGTCCCAGATCGTCAATTTCCAACAATTCTAGAGCTTGCAAGCTAAGTTTGATATCGATAATGCCGTCACCGTTAACGTCGGCGTAGTCGCGCACTCGCTTTAGCAGCCGATTGGCAATGCGCGGTGTTAGGCGGGAACGTTTGGCTAGCTCGGCGGCGGCTGGCTTATCAATTTTGACAACCAAAATTTTAGCGGCTCGGGTAATAATTCTTTCAATCTCTTCCGAATTATAAAAGTTGAGCCGGTGAATCATACCAAAGCGATCGCGCAAGGGCGCCGCCAGCGAACCGGTGCGCGTAGTGGCACCAATAATGGTGAACCTAGGCAGATCCAATCTTAGGCTGCGGGCCGTCGGCCCTTTGCCCAACATAATATCGAGCTTAAAATCTTCCATGGCGCCATATAGAACCTCTTCGACCGTGCGATTTAAGCGATGGATTTCGTCAATGAACAAAATGTCACCGTCGGCGAGGTTGGTTAGCAAGCTGGCCAGATCGCCGGGCCGCTCGATCGCCGGGCCGCTGGTCACCCGAATTTGGGCACCCATTTCATGAGCAATTACATTAGCCATGGTAGTCTTGCCTAAGCCGGGCGGACCATGCAATAAAATATGATCAAGCGGCTCGCCGCGTTTTTGGGCGGCCTCAATTGCCAGCTTAATGTTTTGTTTTAGCCGCTCCTGGCCAATGTAATTGGCAAAATCTCTCGGTCGCAGCGTGACTTCAATTTCTTCCGGTTCATCGGCATCGGCGTGGAGGCTGGTATCGACAATGCGATCAATCATTACCTTACATTTTATCAGCAAATGGTTCGGCCCTATAATAAAGGCATGAAGATCTACAACGGCTTTTAGTCGTAGTCAAAAAGTACTTTTTGAGTTTTTAACGAGATTTTGTGAAACCGTTTATTTTAACACCTTAGGGATTTGTCGATTAACAGAATTTTGTTAAAAACTGAATATGCCAAATTTTGCTAAAGATTCGGCTCTGGGTTTTTGGTAGTTATAAATATATCTTCGCGCTTTAGGCCGGATTTTTGCCAGGCCTCGCCCAACATCTGCTCGTTGTGATAGGCCTGAGCCGTATCGAAGTGCCGGTAGCCGGCCGCGAACGCCGCCTCTAAAGCCGTCGCGAATTTAGCCGGATCTTTAGACTGCCAAGTGCCGAGGCCGATTTGAGGGATTTCGTGGCCGTCGTTCAATTTAAGCTTGGGTACGTCTGTCATTTAGTTTCTTTCAAGGCCAGCTTGATGCGCTCGGGTGTTGGTAGGTCGGCATCGATATTTTGCAGGGCCCTAGACGCGTCGTTGGCCGTGTAACCCAAGGCCACCAGGGCCTCAACCGCTTCATCTCTGATTAAGCTATCTTCAGATTGCAATAGACCAGTGGTTTCTAGGTCGACGCCAATCAGGCCGACCTTATCTTTGAGCTCCACAATAACCCTCTCGGCCACTCGCTTGCCCACACCGCTGGCTGTTTGTAAAAATTTAACGTTTCCGGAGGCTATAGCTAGTCTGACCTCTGATACAGGAGCAATACTTAACATGTTAAGTGCCATTTTAGGGCCGACCCCATTAACTTCTAGCAGCTGTTCAAACAAGCTCTGCGTATCGCGGCTTAAAAAGCCAAACAGATCATGGGCTTGCTCGCGCAGGTGCTCATGGATGTAAAGCTTAACTTCTTCCATTGGTCTAAGCCGGGCAAGATCCTCAATAGACATATATACACCGTAGCCCACGCCTCCCGCCTCAACTACCACCATTCCTGGCAGTTTTTCTATCACCATCCCTGAAAGCATCGCAATCATTGCTACATTATCGCACAGTTTACTTATAGATAAGCGGTGGTGGCGTCTCGGGTTATGGTATGGATCAGCTGGGTGCAGGCCGGCCAGTCATAGCTACCGTGGCCGTCGGTGAAAATCACTAATACCAGGTACTCCTGGTTCTGGGAATCATAAATCACCTGAATCTCAACCCTCAGGAATAGACTTCATCTACTTCTAAAAGACGCTGTCGAGATAGTAAGTAGTACTTACTAAGTCGACAGCGCAACAGAGAGGTGAATTGAGCAGGAGTTTTGAGATTCAGGTTCAACCTTCACGCGGCTCTAGCAAACCTTAGCGTCATGCTGTGGGTAATGGCCGCGGCCAAGGCGTCGGCGCAGTCGTCGGGCTTCGGAACTTCTGTCAGTTTAAGAATTACCTTCACCATTTCTTGGATCTGCTTCTTTTCGGCCCGGCCATAACCAGTCAAGGCCTGCTTGATCTGCAATGGCGTGTATTCATAAATAACCAGCCCGGCTTGCTGGCCAGCCAGTAGCACTACGCCACGAGCTTGAGATACCGTCATGGCGGTGGTTACATTTTGGGCAAAGAATAGCTTCTCGACCGCCATTTCCTGCGGCTTGGTCTGGATAATTATATCTGTTATTTCTTCAAAAATGGTTTGCAGCCGCACGGCATCATCTTCTTTAACCGGTGTGCGAATTACGCCGGCATCGACCAACCTGGCCTGCCCCTTCTCAACGTCGATCACTCCAAACCCAAGAATACCGGTGCCCGGATCAATCCCCAAAATCCTCATACACCTGAATCCTTAATAATGTCCAGCATTTCTTGATGTACTTTTGGATTGGCCGACAAGACGCAGCCTAGGCCAGGCTCATCAAACCGTCTCACCCCACCCTCCAAATTGGAAACCACGCCGCCGCCCTCTTGAACTAGAAGAGCGGCTGCGGCTACGTCCCATGGCGGATCATTACCTATGGCCACAGAGGCAAATTCACCTGTCGCGACCTTGCTAGCTGTATAGACTCCAGATGCAAAACTGAAGTTGCGAGCCTTGCGACGACGGACTTCATCTATAGTGCGGCCTTGCGAATAGTTTATCTTCTTGGTTTTAAGTGGCGGTCCGTAAATAGAAACGGAGCCTTGGTGTAATTTTGCCGATTTTGAGGCTTGGATTTTATTACCATTAAGATAAGCTCCGTCGCCTATGGTAGCGTTATACAGATGGTCGAGGTAAGGGTCATAGGTTACAGCCACCAAAGGCTGTCCGTCCTTCCTATCCACTAAAGCTAGCGAGAAAGTGCTAACCGGAATGCCCAGCCTAAAGGGAGCGGTACCATCTATAGGGTCTACGACCCAAATCAGCTGGCGCTCTGGCTTATAACTCAATTCTTCGCCCAACACGCCCTGGTTAGGAAAAACTTCTTTGACTTTATCTATAACCAGTCGATTGATCTTTAAGTCGGCGACTGTTACGGGAGTGTCGTCGGCTTTCCATTCAGTGCCGATGTCTTCGGCGCGGAAGTAGCGCCGCATAATGTTACCGGCTTCATAGGCCAGTTCCTTGGCGAATTCCAGTTCTTTCTGGTAGCTCACGACATAAGCTCTTCGGGGATGTCGAAGTTAACGTGAGTGGCCGAAACGTCGTCGAGCTCTTCTAGAGCGTCCATTAAGCGCATGATCTTGCCAGCTGTGGCAGTGTCGGTGAGCTCAATGGTGTTGTTAGGCACATAGGTTAGTTCGGCTTCGATTACATCTAGACCATTTTGGGCTAAGGCTTGGCGCGCTTTAGCCAAGTCGGTTGGAGCGGTGTAAATCATTGATTCGTCGCTCTCTTCTTGGACGTCACCAGCACCGGCTTCCAGGGCTTTCATTAATATATCGTCGCCGGTACCTTTGACTCGTATGACTCCCTTGCGGT
This sequence comes from Saccharimonadales bacterium (SeqCode), assembly GCA_036276195.1. Taxonomy (GTDB): domain Bacteria; phylum Patescibacteriota; class Saccharimonadia; order Saccharimonadales; family UBA4665; genus DATBED01. The sequence goes on from DATBED010000039.1 coordinate 10,293, forward strand.
CAAACTGGAAGGCCACGGCGCCCTTCTCGGCCAGACGGCCGCCGTGCTTAGTGAAGGCACTGCGCACTTCCGGCAAGGTACGGTTAACGTTATCGGTGGCGGCTTCCACCATGATGGCTACGCCGCCGGGGCCGTAACCTTCGTACAGTACCTCTTGTAGCTGGGCAGCGTCTTTGTCTTTGACACGGTCGATGGAGCGTTGGATATTGGCAGCGGGCATGTTAGACGTCTTAGCTTTATCTATGGCCATGCGCAAGGCAAAGTTCGTTTCGGGATCGGTGCCGCTGCGGGCGGCAATGGCAATGGCGTTGCCAAGTTTTGTAAATATAGCGCCGCGGGCGGCGTCTTTAACGCCCTTCTGCCGTTTAATCGTTGACCATTTGCTGTGACCAGACATCTCTATCTGTTATAGTACCACCTTTGAGCCGTTTTGTCTTATGGTGCAACACAGTGGTCAAGCCAATAATTAGTCCATATAGGCCCAGCATGGCGATTAAGCTAAGGCTACGGTTTTGGATAAAAACATGTGGTATGTGAGCCATGAAGTGGGCCACATCAAGCATGTAATTAAGTAAGGTAAGCGCTGGCCAAGCCAGCCATCCGGCCAAACTACCCGCCAACATGCCAGCCAAGCCGGCAACTAGGCTCAGCAGCATGGCCAAAGGTACCAGCGACACGACCAGAACGTTGGCCGGTAGACCAATCAATGACATTTGACCGAAATTATGCAGAACGTAAGGCAGGCTCATGGTTTCGGCACAAACACTTTCTAGGGCCACGGCAGCTATTATGGAATCGTGCCAGCGGCCGGGAAACCTGGCTTGGATTAGCGGCGCCAAAATCATCACGCCGTAAAAAGCCAGAAAACTTAAGTACCAGCTAATATCGCTCCAAAGATAGAAGGGGTTGGCCCAAGCCGTGATGGCTGCTGCTAAAGTTAACAAGTTAAGTGGCTTTAGTTCTCTCCCGTAGTAAGCTGTAACAATACTTAACGTGCTAACTATGGCCGCTCGCACGATAGAGGCGCTGGTTCCCGCCAATAATAAAAAGACGGCAATTAAAGCAAACGAGAGGAATGTCGAAAAACGTTTAGAATGCTTAGCCAATAGCCTGCGGCTGGAGTGCAAAATTATCGTCAAATTATAGCCCGACACGGCAATAATGTGCGTTAGGCCAACCATTAGCAGATCTTGCTTAACCTCTGCGGGTAGCGTGGCCCGCTGGCCAACTAGCAACCCCATGGCAAAAGGCGCCAGTGGCTCGGGTAAGGCTGTTTGCATGCCAGCTGCGAATTTACGCCTAATGTCAGCCACTAATGAGGGCTGATGCTTAATAACTTGAACGCTCGCAAAGCTTATGCTACCCTGCCTGGCCCCCAAACCGGGATATAACTTGCCGGTCACCTTAACCATGTCGCCTTGAAAAACGGCATTCACGCCAAAGCCGCTAAGCTGGATTTTGCCAGCCAGTCGCTGGCCATTGGCCAACACAATGTCGCCGGCCATAAAGGTTAACTGCTTAGTCTTGCCATAAACAGCGTCTTCATTAGCCCGCGCCATGAGAGTGACCTTCTGATGTTCATATGGTGCATAGGCAGCCAGTTTTTGCTGAAACAAGCTACCGCGCCAACAGCCCAAGCCTAATCCGACCAGTAACGTCAGCACTACAGCTGTCAATGATCGTTTTGGCCAAGCAGCTGCCGTAAACGGCACCAAAAAGTAAAGCCACAGACTGGCAATTGTTAGCCCTATATGAGCCAGGCCCAGCCCAGCTAAAATGCTCAAGCATAGCCACAGCATTAGCGTGCGGCGACGGAACTTATGACGCTTCAGCTTATGCATGTGCGGGCATTCTAGCAAGTCAAGCCGCTAATGCCGCTAAAAGTTAATAATTATTTAATACATGTCCGTGAGTTTAAAGAGCGGCGATTCCAACATAGCCTGTAAGCCTAGCCGCTTAATCAACCGCTGTGTGTCTAGACGGCGAACGCCCTGAAGCACACTATAATTTCTATACCGCATTAGCCTCGACAATGGTTCGGCAACGTTATTACCTTCAGCCGCGCTGGCATGCAAGATCTTAGGATCTTTATGCCAGGCGTCCTTGCCCGTGTATATGCCCATATGGTTTATAGGGCATTCGTCCCAATTTGTTATTTGCCCATTGGCATCAAAAACAGGTGTATATTCTGCCATGCTACTTTTGTCTGGACTACCAAGCCACACCACATCACCCAGTATCATATCTTCCTCCTGAACTGTCCTGAAGAAAATAGGATCATTAAACATCTCGTAGCAAAGCATGTTCGACGGTAGCCTGAATCCGGTCAAATTTTCCAGCCACAAATGGATCAGTGCCTGGCAATCATTACCATACTTAAAAGCAGCCTCAAGATCAGGCACCTGGGCTGGCACTTGCGAAGAGTTATATTCCGGCCCCATATATGGGTCAACATAAAGGTTAGCTTGGCGGTTCAATGAGGCTCCCTTAGACTGCTATGTTTGCTTCTTTAGACAATTGTGAGGCAGCCAACCAAAAAAGCAAGCAATAGCAAAATAAAAAGGATTGGCGTTGCAGAATTACAGAACCATAAGTCTGTTTATTAACTCTGTGGCTAGCCCTCATGCAACTTAATTCTCGTTATAATGACGCTACAGGCCGATACCACGCCGTTCGTGACCCAAATTGCCGGCTTATGATTGCTATAACCGTAAATAGTCCACAGCACGGCGGATGCTCCAATAATGAGGAAGGTTGGCAGCGACAAGTCTTCAGTTTGTCTCGTGCGGATAGTTTTAATGGTTTGCGGTAAGTAGCCCACAAGCGTCAGCAATCCAGCCAGGTACCCAACCAAGTTCATTGGTGAAGTATAGTAAAGTAGCCGCAAAGCAACTTTCTAATCAGAGCCAATTTGTTTAGTTAAAAACTTGAGGGCCCAAAGACAGCTAACGCCACAATTGCACTTATTCCCGCACCTACGAACAACAAGAGCAGTGTATATATAATCGCAAAACTGATTCTCTTAACGGCAGTAGTATTGGGATAGCTTTTTTGACGTGTAAATTCTTCTAATAACGATAGGGCGGCAAATATTGGTATAAATATCCACAGGATTGTGCCAGCAGCATCATACTTATGGCCATGGCTGCCATGTATAAATAGCGCTGCGTATACGTTTGGTATTAAGGTTATTAGTAATATATACAGGCCGGCAGAAATTTTACGTCCATATTTGTTCATGGAGGCAGTATATCAAAAGCTCGGGGACAATAAGGCCAGCGTCAGCATTATTTCAACTGAAATTAGTCTAAGCTTATTTTTTGGCGTTAATGGAATGAAGACCTTCAATCGAGGAGTCTAGGATGAAGTCATCACTAGTTACAAGTGTCATATGTTTAGCTACTGCCTGAGCAACGATAGCCGCATCAAACGGATCAGCTTGGGGTAAATTCTGTTGATCAACAAACTGCCTGGCCACTAGTGTGTCGAAGCGTAGCTCAAGCAGCCTACCTTCAGAGATTTCGAGGTCTACAGCATCAAAATCAATTTTTAGCCTTCCGAGTTTCGATTTAATGCTACATTCAAACATACTTAAGTTTGATATGTACACATCATTCGTGGCATTAGCAATATCAGCTCGGGCTCGACGCCCCAAGCGAGCGTCATCGCTGACCCACCAGATAAATGCGTTAGTATCGAGCAGCAGAATCATATCGTGCTACTTCTTATTGCCCACCATGCCCCATAGCTCAATCATAGGTGTATCAAAGTCATCACTGATCCATATTTTACCTTTAAGTGCGCCTGGAACTCGAGGCTTTTTTGTTTGAGACAACGGAACAATTTTGGCAACTGCCTTACCATGTTTACCAAGTAATATTTCCTCACCAGAAATGACTTTGTCTAAATACTTGGAATAGTTAGTTTTTAAATCATGAACATTTATAACTGGACTCATGCAAGTATCATAACAAAACGGACTAAGTTAGTCAATAAACATATTGGAGGGCCGGCAAGAGGATAATTTACATTTCTTGGTTGATGAAATGGTGCGTTGGAGAGGGATTATCGGAGACGAATATAAGGTTTATAAGCAAGAAAGTTACGCTAAGGGATCTAGATTGACACGCCAACGATATTAAGCATCGAGTCAACATTATATCCGCTATATGGAGCTGCGTTTGGTAATTCAAGCTCAGCATGGCGAGCCACCACACCTAATCCTGCGCCAAAACTACGTATATCGGATACGGTGCCCTCAAGAGAGTGTAAGTTATATGCATCATAGCTCTCAGCAGACATTACAGGATGCTCAGGTAAGTGCCGCGCAGTAATATAATCAAGGTTGTCTGGAGCAGTTCCACGAAATGTGGATAATATGAAAAGCTTAGGGGAATGATATCTAACGATACCTCGGTTACGTCTACTTATAACTCCTACTGAAAGGGCTTCATCTCGTGCCCATGAGTTACCGACGATATGTCCCACTACAACTGGTTCGGTAGCAAAACCGTCTACTATATCTTCACCTTTCAACCAGTGTATTGGTCGTTGCCTACGAGGTGTGGTGTCCCTGGTTGGTGAAGTACCAAGCTGCTCCATGATTGCTTCAGCAGCACGAATATATCGCCTGGAAAGTAAGTTTGCTACTTCCACCAGTCCACCAGCCTTGGCTCTGGTGCCAACATCTTGTAGAGAGGTTTCCCACCAAGCTCTATATGAGTCGTCTACATCTTCAATATAACCTGGCATATGTACTCAATCCTTTAAATTGCTCTATGGTATCATGAAATTGAACTTACGTCAAGTGGAGGGCCCGGAGGGACTCGAACCCTCGACACCCTGCTTAAAAGGCAGGTGCTCTAACCGGCTGAGCTACGGGCCCATTCGTTAAAAGAACGGGGATTAACTTCTTACATTATCCGTTTTTTGGGGCGAAAGTCAATTCTGTTAGCAGGCGTAGTCTTGGTCTAGGCTGCGCTTGGGAACGAACTGCATCAGATAGGATGGGCCGCCGGTAAATTGGTGGCCGCTGCAATAGGTAGCAGCCTGTTTGGCGGTCGTCCAGGTGGTGGCACCCCATGAAGGCCAGCCGTTTTGCCAGGCGTTGGTAATGGTCTTCCATTGGGCAGTGGTGCTGTAAACACCGACTGTACTGGCACCGCCATTCAATAAGGCATCGGTTTCACCCTTTAGACTACTCTGGTTTTGTATAGGATCGGGCGTCCAGGTATTCGTGGTCTCCGCATCTAGCCACCAGCTTTGAACACTACCAAATCCGGCAGTTTTGGCGGCATCGTAGGCATATTGGCCGGCATTGTAACCGTAATTGTAAGCCAGGCAGTTTAGGTCTGTATTGGCGCAGGTTTGGGGCGAGTTCTGATAGTTCAGACCATAGCTTTGGCCCGGGTAACCGGTATTAGCGTACAGGCTAAGGTTCAAAAAATGGGAAGCTTCGGCTTTAAGGCAGGAGTTCTGGGAGAAGCCCTTGCCATTGTTAACGCCAACTATGCCGAAAGCCGTCAGTTTAGGA
>DATBED010000040.1:0-2134 GCA_036276195.1 Saccharimonadales bacterium (SeqCode)
CGCCTAGGGAAACAGCACCGCTGCCGGTGGTAAAGGTATTACCGCCACTGATTGTAGTATTACCCCCAAGTGTGATTCCGCCGCTACTGCCGGCATTAATGGCTACGGCACTGCTGGCACTGGTAGTGTTACCGATAGTGACGCTATCCTGGCCGGTGCCGGTACCGATTTGCACGGTGTTGGCCGCGCTATTATTGGTACCGATTAAAATAGACTGATTAAAGGCGCCGGTGATATTGCCGATTTGGATGCCGCCAGCGGTCGAACCGTTATTGCCAGTCAACAGGGCAATGGCCGCCGAGCCGTTGCCGCCCTGCAGGGCCAGGGTCGAAGAGTCATTGTTAGCACTGCCGATAGTGACAGCGTGTGTTGCGCTGCTGGTGCCGATATTAGTGGTAGCGGCGTTGTTGCCTAGCGTCAATGCGCCGCCGGTACTGCCGGTGTCGACCGTCAGGTTATTGGCACCATTGCTATGGATAGTAGCGGCGCCAGCGGCGCCAAAGCCCAAAGTATTATTGTTGAACGTGTTGCTGTTGTAAGTACCATTGACCGTTAAATTCCCGCCGGCGGTCAACTGCAGCTCAACAGTAGAGCCGTTTTGGAGGTTCAAAAAGTCGGCGGCACTGCCGGCGCCGGAGCTCGATTCGTTGATGCTAAGAAAGGTGCCGCCGTTAGTCCCGCCGTTGCCGGCGCTAATAGTGTTACCGAGCCGCAACAGGGAAGAAGTACTGCTGGCCGCCGGGGTGCCGGTAATGCCCACCGCGTAGTCGTTGCTGGTCGAGCCGGTATGGCTGAAGGCATTTTTACCAGTGAAGGTTTGGTCTTGGTTAAGATAGGCAACGTTGCTCAGGCCGCCGGCGGTGTTACATGTGCCGCTGGCCGCTGTGGTACAAACCGTGCCGGTTTCGGCCGGCAAAGTAATAGTAAAACTAGAGGCGCTAGATGTCGGATTAATCGTCAGAGTGCCGCCGCCGACCGTGGCAAAGGCCAGTTTACCGGTCAAACTGGAGGCTTGGCCCAAAACTACCCGGCTGCCGGAAGTATCGACCGTAAAGACCGAATAGCCGCTGGAGCGGTTTTTAACCTGCAGGGCAGTAGTGGAATCGCTGGCCGGCCGGAACAAAGCTGTGCCGCTGTTGTCGACCACCATGACATCAACGCCGCTTTTTTGGAGCTCTACGATGTTAGGCGTGCCCGAGGAGTTATTTTTATTGACGAAGATCGAGGGGTTGGTAGTCGATGTATCGGCCTGAACCCCCTGGGCTAATTGAACAAATTGTGTACTCGATAATCCGCCCAGCTGGCCAGCGTTCAGGGCATAAGGCGCGGCGGTCATGGGCTGCATAGGGGTCATTTCGCCGTCGCCGCCGCAATCGGTCTGAAAGCTGGTGGTAATCGTACAAGCCGAGGTGTTACCAATCTGCATCGACAGCCACAAGACGCTTTGGTTCCAGTCAATATTGCTGCCGAAAGGTGTTAGGGAGCCTAGCTGGACCGACAAGTAGCCGTTGACCACCTTGACGCCGTGGCTGCTGTTGAGGTAATTCTCGGTCCATTTTAGGCTGCCGGCCGGTGAGCCGGTGGAATCACCGGCACTTTGGCCGTCGCCGTCCTGGTAGATCTTGAACTCGATATTATAAAAGCCGTCCGGTACCGTGGCTCCCTGGTTATTAAGCAGCCGTCCTTGGAAGTTAATAGTCTGATTGATGCCGGTAGCGGCCTTAACAGGGGTAGTCTTGAACAGGAAGAACACCAAAAACACCCCAATAAGGGGTACAACTATAGAATAGAATAGGTTTGTAATTTTCAAACCTTTTGGCATTTTTGTATCTGTCTTTTGTTTGGCTTTTTATGTTAGAGATACAATTTCCCTCTACAGAGGTACTCTATGTTTATAAGTATAAGCTTTATACAATGATTTGCAATAGTTTTCTAGGCTGCCGGACGGGGGGCTACACCGAAGGGCGGCGGGCTCTGGCCTTTACCGTCGGCACCGAGGATGTGCTTTTCGCGGCGCTCGCCCAGCCAGAAGCTGATTACCAGGGTGGCAGCGATGGCGTAAACCGGCCATAACACTAGCAATTTATCGGTGGAGGGCGTATTAGTGGTGCCGGCCGAGACTAAAGCCGGGGTA
>DATBED010000041.1:0-28631 GCA_036276195.1 Saccharimonadales bacterium (SeqCode)
TGACCGCCGAGATTAAAACCGAGATAGAGCGCCAAGCCAGGCGGCTTTACCCGGGCGCCAAGCGCGTCATGGTGAGCGAAGAACACGACCCTGAAGTGATCGGTGGTGTGCGCTTAAGCCTGGCCGACCGGCAGTGGGACCTTAGCGTAGAGGCCAAATTGAATCAGTTCAAACAGTTAACCATGAGCGGAAAGGAATAGAGTGGCGGAGTTATCTATCGCGGAATTATCAGAAGACATTCGGGCAGCCATCGCCGAGCTAAAGCAGCGACCCGAGATTGAAAACGTCGGCGTGGTCACCCGCGTAGGTGATGGCGTCGCCTGGATTTACGGCCTAAGCAACGCCGGTTATTTCGAAATGCTCGAAATAGAAGGCCTACACGGCGTGATGGTGACGGCCTTCGCCTTGAACCTCGGTGAAGACGAGATTGGCGCCGTAATTATGGGTAACGATACCGACGTCAAAGCTGGCGCCAAAGTCCGTTTGAGCGGCCAGGTTTTGGAAGTGCCGGTGGGGCCGGAGCTGATTGGTCGAGTGGTTGATCCGCTAGGGAATCCGTTAGACGGCGCCGGCCCGATCAAAACTAAGCAATCCTACAGAATGGAGCGCCCGGCTCCCGGAGTGCTCGACCGCAAACACGTCCACGAACCGCTTATGACCGGTATTATGGCGATTGACGCCACTACGCCGATCGGCCGCGGGCAAAGAGAATTGATAATTGGCGACCGCCAGACCGGTAAAACGGCCATCGCCGTCGACACTATGGTTAACCAGGCCCGGCAGAAGACCGGTGTGGTCAACGTTTACGTGGCTATCGGCCAGAAATTGTCGAAAGTGGCGGCCCTGCAAGACCGCCTAAAGCGCGAAGGCGTTATGGACCAGACTATCATTGTGGCTACCAGCCCGGCCGACCCGGCCGCCCTGCTCTACCTGGCGCCCTACGCCGGCTCAAGCATGGGCGAATACTTCCGCGACAACAAACAGCATGCCCTAATTATTTACGATGATCTGACCAAACATGCCGTGGCCTACCGCCAGATGTCGTTGCTACTGCGCCGCCCGCCCGGCCGCGAGGCCTATCCCGGCGACGTCTTTTACCTGCACTCTCGCCTATTGGAGCGTGCCGCCAAGCTGTCTGACGCTTTGGGTGCCGGTTCCCTCACCGCCTTGCCGATTATTGAAACCCAAGCGGGCGACATTAGCGCCTACATCCCGACCAACGTCATTTCTATCACGGATGGCCAAATCTTTTTGGAAACCAATCTGTTCTACCAGGGCATCAGGCCGGCTATCTCGGTTGGCCTTTCGGTGTCGCGCGTTGGTGGCGACGCCCAGACCAAGGCCATTAAGGCCGTAGGTGGCGGCCTGAAGCTCGACCTAGCCCAGTTCCGCGAGCTGGCGGCCTTCAGCCAGTTCTCGACCGACCTCGACCCCGAAACCCGCCAAACAATCGAGCGGGGTCAGCGCCTGACAGAACTGCTCAAGCAATCCCAATACAGCCCTTATGCTCTCTGGGAAATGTACGCCAGCCTGCTGGCGGCCACCAAAGGGGCGTTCGATGAAGTACCGGTCGAAAAAATCAAGGCCGCCCAAGAGGCCTTACTGCGCGAACTTAAGGCCAAGCATGCCAAGCTAGTCGAAGCGCTTAGCACCGGCGACAAACCAACCGACGCCCAGAACGAGCAAATCCTCAAAGTCGCTAAATCGGTCGCCGAAACCTACAAAGAAAAGAAAGCTAAGGCGTCGTAAATGGCTAGCACAATTGTTCTTAAGCGCCGGATTAGCTCTATAAGGGGTACGCGGCAGATCACTAAGGCTATGGAACTGGTTAGCGCTAGTAAGTTGCGCCGCGCCCAAGAGTACGCCCAGCGCTCGCGCGACTACCGCGATTTGGCCTATGATTTACTGCGCCGGCTGAACGCCATCGGCGAGGTCGAAAGCCAGCCGCTGTTCAAGCGACGCGATGTCAAAAACCGCTTGTATATTATCGTTACCAGCAATCTCGGTTTGGCCGGCGCCTACAACGCCAACATGCTCAAGATTCTAACCAATTCCCTGGCTAAGGATCGCGACGCAAGGGTTAAAAGCCACGTCATTACCATCGGCAGCAAGGGCGCCCAGTTCGTTCGGCGGCTGAGCGGCGTCGAACTAACGGCGGCCTATCCGCCCTTCCCCGACCGCCCCACGGCTAACGACGTACGGCCCATCCTGAACACCCTGATGCAGCAATATAAAGACCAGATCGTTGACGAAGTCCATATAATTTACACCCAGTTCAAATCGACGATCGTCCAAGACCCGCTGAGCCAGCAGCTGCTGCCGGCACCGCTGCCCGACGATGACAGCAGCGCATCTAAGATCAGCAACTTCGAGCCGGACGTCGAAACGGTAGTCGACCAAGTCACTACCCGCTTGATCGAGGCCCAGATCTGGCAAGCCGTGCTGGAAAGCCTGGCCAGTGAACATGCCATGCGCATGCTGGCCACCAAGAATGCCACCGACAACGCTAACGACTTAATCGAAGACTACACCCTGGCGCTGAATACCGCCCGCCAGGCTACGGTGACGCAGGAATTGGCCGAAATAACCGGCGGTGCGGAAGCCTTGAACGGATAACCGAAGGAGATTTTATGGCGACAGCGACTAAAGAAAGAACTAAGACCGGTAAGATCATCCAGATTGTGGGCGTGGTGCTCGACATTGAGTTCGGCGAGGGCCAATTGCCTGCCATTTATAACGCCCTAACCTTAGAGCACGACGGCAAAACGTTAACGCTAGAGGTGGCCCAGCACCTGAGCGAATCAAGCGTAAGGGCGATTTCCTTGGCGTCGACTGATGGGCTGCGGCGCGGTACTGAAGTCACCGACACCGGCGCGCCAATCAGTGTGCCGACCGGTGACGCGACTTTAGGACGTATGTTCAATGTTACCGGCCAGCCAATTGACGGCAAAAATGACGATTTTAAAGATAAGTCACCGATCCATCGTGATCCGCCACCGCTGATCGACCAATCCGGCTCGGTCGAGATACTGGAAACCGGCATTAAAGTGATTGACCTGATCTGCCCGATCGTCAAGGGTGGCAAGGTCGGCTTGTTCGGTGGTGCCGGCGTTGGCAAAACCGTGCTAATCCAAGAATTAATTAATAATATCGCCAAATTCCATTCCGGTTACTCGGTCTTCTCGGGCGTCGGCGAGCGTACCCGCGAAGGCAACGACCTCTATAACGAAATGGAAGAATCGGGCGTGCTCAAGAACACCGCCCTGGTGTTCGGCCAGATGAATGAACCGCCGGGCGCGCGTTTGCGTGTGGCCCTCTCCGGCTTAACCATTGCCGAAGGTTTCCGCGACAAGGGTAACGACGTGCTGCTATTCATAGACAACATCTTCCGCTATACACAAGCCGGTTCGGAAGTGTCGGCCTTGCTGGGCCGCCTGCCCTCGGCTGTGGGTTACCAGCCAACCCTGCAACAAGAAATGGGCCAACTGCAAGAGCGCATCACCTCGACCCGCCAAGGCTCGATCACTTCGGTACAGGCTGTTTACGTGCCGGCCGACGACCTGACCGACCCGGCCCCCGCCACTACTTTTGCTCACCTCGACTCGACCATCACGTTGAACCGCGCTTTGACAGAGATCGGCATCTATCCGGCGGTTGACCCGCTGGACTCGACCAGCACCATCCTAGACCCTGAAATCGTCGGTGAAGACCACTACAACGTCGCCCGTGAAGTCCAGCGCGTGCTGCAGCGCTACAAAGACCTGCAAGACATCATTGCCATCCTCGGTATGGAGGAGCTGTCTGAAGAAGATAAGCAGCTGGTTGGTCGCGCCCGGCGTATCCAGCGCTTCTTGAGCCAGCCGTTCTACGTGGCCGAGCAATTCACCAACAACCCCGGCCAGTATGTTAAGTTGTCTGACACTATCGCCGCCTTCAAGGAAATTCTTGACGGCAAGCACGACAGCAAGCCAGAAAGTGCCTTCTACCTGAAGGGTGACATCAAAGACGTCAAGGCCGGCGACAAGAGTTAAAATGCTTCATTTTCAGCTGGTCAGTATTAGCGGCAAGAAGTTCGACGACGACGTTTACGAAGTCGTGCTACCAACGCTAGACGGCCAAATTGGCGTGCTGCAAGACCACATGCCTTTAGTCAGTGTGGCAACCACCGGCGTGGTGATGGTACGACGCGGTCCGAGAGACCCTGACACTGCCTGCGAGTTTTTCGCCATTAACGGCGGTGCCATAGAAGTCGCTAACAATAACCTGCGGGTGTTGGTAGACGAAGCCGATCATGCTGATGAGATCAACGAGGCCGAGGCCAAGGCGGCCCTGGAGCGCGCCCAAAAAATGCAAGCCGAGGCCAAAGACCAAGTCAGTCTGGAACAAGCTCAGGCCTTGGTAGACCGCCACTCTGTCCGGCTTGAGGTAGCCGGCCTGAAGCGACGCCACCATCGCAACCAATAGTTACTTGAGCTTGGCCGTGCAAAAGGCGCAGCGTTTGGCGTCTTTGGGAATGGTGCTCAAGCACTCTGGGCACTTCTTTTCGGTTGGTTCTTCGGCCTCTTTGCTGCGGTTAGAAAAGGCATTCAATTTATTAATCGGTTGCACCACTACGAAGAAAACTACGGCCGCCACGATCAGGAACGAAATCAGGGTGTTCAAAACGTCGCCCCAGTTTAGGCTAAAATGATGTGTGCCCAGGGCGAACTTCCACTGGCCCTGCACCAGCTGCCCATGGCTGCTAAAACCGGTGATCAGCGGCGTAATAAAATCCCTCACCACCGATTGTATAACGGCATTGAAAGCGGCACCAATCACCACGGCCACCGCCAGGTCGACCACATTGCCGCGCAGTATGAACTTCCGAAAATCCTTCAGCATATGATTTACTTTTTTCCTACAACCTCATCATAACAGAATTTTAGACCTCGCCGTGATTGTGAAAAGCGAACTTAACACCTGTTGTTGCTTCTAGGGCTAAAGATATTGCAGCATGCCGTACAGCAGCGGCGTTATTAAAAGACTGGGGAGTTACATCACTAATCTCTGGTGGCAAAACGGGTTTGATAGTGGGCAGTATGACTTTGTTGACGATGCCTTGATTCCAGAAATAAGCTGGGAAGCCTGCCAGCCAAGCTGACCTCGAATCCCATAAGGCGTCAGTACCGCTGTGGATTATAAAGTTTGAAGCCACGTGCGGGCTATTTACTAGATATTTATGTGGAACAAGAGCTTCACTCTGTGCACGAGGGCTGTATCTCATGTCCGCATCCGCCGCTGCCTTAGACACACCAGACCGCTATGCACCAGCCTAAATTTGGCGTCATATATCCGGTCGAATCGGAATGGCGTAATGTCAGGGTTAAACACCTTGGTACGCTCAAACACTACATCCGGTTTATTTAGAATCATTTGGTCTATGGCTAATGCACTACCATAGGCCGCACAAGCCCAGTGCATAACAGCTTCTGTGCCGAATTTTTCGAGCAGACGATGCGTAACCAAGGCGAGTCTATGAACGGGTCTATCGTGCCTAACATAGCTACCGGGTTTAACACTTTCTTGGGCCGTGGCTAGGTCGCGGCCTAAGCCGTCAGGGCCGCCGCCATGCTGGCCGTACAGACTCTGGATAAGCATGTAGCGATCATCGACACACCCCACTGCTTTCGGCATGGCTAGCCGGTCTTGGCGTTCCACCAGAAATCTTTCTACCGGAAAGGCGTTTGCTTCTGCCATAGGAGGTTTAATTATCTCAATTTATTTGATAAACTTGTATTAAATATCACACATCTGACGAGCTCTTCAAGTAGGTATTATATACTATTAAACTTAGCAAGGCAAGAGATCAAATGAAGCATTCAATTGTAGTTTATGATGTGCCGCTGTCTGAGGTGGTGCGCAAGTACTCCAAGTTGGTCTTTAGCTATCCTACCGAAAAGATTTGGAATCCTAAAGGCGTGTCACTTAAACGGCGGGTGGAGTCCAATCCGACTTTTGAAAAGGCCGTTAAGAAGGTTCTTAAGCGGGATAGTATTGAGAAGTACATTGTATCGGAGGATGATGCCTGCCCTACCCGCTGCATTGATGGGCGGATCAGGCTGGGATGGGAAAGCGATCAAGATATGCAAGGCCGCTCGCTGGGGCCTAAAGTGGCCGGAGGCACTGTCCATGCTGCCCTGGCCCACCGGATTGTCGATTCCGAGCACTTAAGCGACAAGTTACGCTTCGAGGAAGACATCAAGTACGTGGTGCAGCGTTTTAAAGAGATCGGCTTTGGTTCCGGCGGTCACATTGATGACCACCAGAGCGTCTGGAACACCGGCTGCGGTGCTGTCGATAACATTAACCTTATCCTCGATAAGCTGCAGCACCCTGAACAGCAAGAGGAGTTGCGCGGTCTGGCCCAGCTGATTTTGGGCGAAGCTTTCGACAAGCGTTACATAGCTAACGAGGTCATCGGCCGCATGCTCTACCTGGATGCGCTGAAGCCGAGCTACATGCCAAAAGAGCATAACGATCCCCATGGCGAATTCTTATATAAGAAAACCGTGGTTAAGCTGTTACGGGCCGAAGCCAGCAAAACGCAAGAGCCGGTACCGTCCTTGACTGGTCCACACAATGAAGTGGCGGCTGTACTCAATTTTATCCCCGGCACCACTTTCGACACTGATCGCTTCAGTTTTGACAATGGTAACCAGATCCAGGTCTTCGCCTGGGATGTCTGGCACATGTTTGAAGAGGCCCGCCGCCTGTATCGCTACGACATGACCAAGCGCTATGACGAACAGCTCGAAGCCATCTCCAACCGCATGAAATACGTCACCACACGCACCCTGCTCGGCATTGCAACTATGATGGTACTGACTGATGGTTCGCTGCGTTTGATAGCCGCGACGCCGAAGCCCCGCTAATTTGAGCTTTACAAAAGTGAAAGTTCCAGGTATCTTTAGGTCATCAATTAAAGTGGAGGTTCCAAACATGTTTGGAAAACGCAAGATAGCTACCCTTGTAGCTGAGTTTTTGGGCACAGGGGCATTGACCCTGGCTATATTGAGTGTGCAACGTTCGACAATTGGTGTGCCTTTCTTTGTGGCAACTGCAGCTGGCCTGACCGTGGCGCTGGTGATGTTTGCTATGGGTGGTGCATCGGGGGGTTACTTTAACCCAGCCATTACTATTGGCATGTGGACGGCTCGCCGGATTTCAACCCTGGTCGGTATCTTGTATGTGGCTGTGCAATTGCTTGGTGGATGGGCCGCTTATGGTCTCTACACCTATTTTGCTAACAACCATCTGCAGCCGATTGGCGGCCATTACACAACACGTATACTGATCGCCGAGTCGGTTGGCGCAGCTGTATTTGCCTTTGGCTTTGCAGCGGCCGTTTACCAGCGTTTTAGTGCTTCGACTACTGCTGCTTACGCAGGCGTAGCCTATATGCTAGGTATTTTGCTAGCCTCAACTGCCGCAATTGGTCTACTAAACCCGGCCGTTGCCTTAGGCGTACGTTCTTGGGTTTGGGGCACTTACGTGGCCGGACCGATAATTGGTGCCGTAGTTGGTATCAACCTATATGATCTGCTGTTTGCGGCTGAGGGTGAATCTAGCAATGTTTTGACTGCAGCTATGGCCCGCCCGGTGGCTTCAAAAGCAGCTGTTGCTAAACCAGTTGCCAAGAAGAAATCTTCTCGCGCTAAGAAATAGTCTCGTGCCTAGATCTGATTAGATAGGAGGTCTTCCTCGAAGCGGAGGATACCTTTGAGGCTGTTTTCATACTTGGAAGTATCGGGAAAGTTAAGCTCCTGGATATGTTGCCAAACGGCAGTAATCAGGCGAGTAAAGCGCTCCAACTCGGCGGCTTCAAATGACAGTTCAAGGTTGGCCAGGAGCTTACCGTTTTCGTCGGCTTCAATGAATTCCAGGGCGCCAGCATTAGCCACCAGCTTGCCGGCAAAACTGGCCGAGTGCTCGATTAGCAGCTTGTAAAACAGCAGCTGCTGGCGGTACTTGTGCAGCTTGAGCTGTTCGTAGGCGTCTTTCCCCTGCCAAGACCGCGCTGGTTTGCCAGTTTTGAAATCAATCACTTCCACACTGCCTTGCCCACCCAACCGCATCTTGTCTATTTTGCCACTTAGGTTGGCGCCGGCAATGACCACGCCTTCGTTATTGAAACCGCGCTCTAGTAAATCTGTTGGCGAGAAGCTAGAGCCGCGCTCTTCAAAGTAGTGGGTGAGAGCTTGCTGGCCGCGCCTTTCCAGGCGGCGAAAATCGGTTTGGCGTAACTGTTTGCGGCTTAGACTGTCGCTAAAGTATTCCACGACTTTTTTAATGTCGGGTAGCCGGGCTTGGCGGCGCAATTCCAGGTGGGCCCACTGCAGTGTCTTGTGGATGGCATCGCCGTAAGCGGCGGCCGGCATTGGTGCTTCGGGGAAGCGTAGCAAATTATGGATTAAGAAATATTGCGGACCGCTGCCGACTATATCGAGGAAGTTATTTAAATGAGTGACGCTAAGCTTATAGTTGGCTAGTATAGGCTCGAACAGTGTCGGTTTGTCGGCGATCACTTGCCGGAAGCGGTAAGCCCAGTCGGTGGTTAGGATTTCGGCGGCCCGGGCGGCCACCGGTTTATCCAGCTGTTGCGGCTGGAAGGCCGGGTGGCTGGGGCTGGCGTCGCTGCTGATAAAGCTTAGGGGCGGCGATAACTTGTTTTCCAGCGTGTGGCTGTAGCTGGTTAGGTGCAATGTGTGCTTGGCCCGCGTCAGGGCCACATACAGCAGTCGTAGCTTGTCGTTATCGTTGTCACCAGCCGGTGCTATGGGCAGGTTCTTAGGCAGACTAATGGATGGACTGCGGCTACGGGCCGTTGGCCCCCACACTTCGTCTTGGGCGTTAATCACAAAAACCACTTCGAACTCTAGCCCTTTGGCTTTGTAAGCGGTCATGACCTGTACGGCGTTAGTGGTTTGGGTATGCGGGTTAGTATCGATGATCTTTAAGTTAGCCGAACGGTGCAAGTCGGCGAACTCCAGCAGGTCTTTTATAAACAGTGTTTGGGTCGGCTTCCACTGGCGCAGGCGTTGGCGCAGGGTGGCCAGCTGCCCGAGTAGCGTCAGGTAGGCGTCAGTGGCTTGCTCGTAGCGGTCTTGGCCGAAGTAATATTCGCGCATTGGCGACACGAAGCCCTGTTCTTTCCGCTCCGGCAAAAGTAAATCTTCAAACTCGTTGTCGTGTCCCTCGATGATGCCGCCCAGCAGCTGGTCGAGCACGTATTCCAGCGGTTCTAGCGAAGCCCGTTTAGCCAGGTCGAGGAACCAGTTAGTGATGTCGTGCACCTCTTGGTTTTTATGCTTGGCCAGCACTTCCAGCCAGTGTTTATTGCCGGTGTAGGCTGCCAGGCTGATCTGGACCAGCAATTCGCTGGGCAAGCCCCACAGCTCATAGGCCAGCACTTGGCCAAACAGGGCGTCGGCGTCGTCTTGGCGGTTGTCGGCCAGCGCCATTATCAGCCCAGTCATGGCCAGCAGCTGGATGATAATTGGCGATTCCAGGATGTTTTCGCGGCGCTCGTAGGCCACCGGCAGGCGACGGCTGCCCAAGTAAGGCATCAGGCGCTCCAGGTAGCGGTGCCGCGGCCCGATCACGGCAATCTCCTCGGGCTTAATGCCCTGCTCAATGTATTCTTCGATTTGCTGGGCCACCCAGTCGTACTGGGCCAGTTCACTCTGGAATTGCCAATGGCTCAACAGATCAGCTGAGTGTTCCGTTTCAGCCACCAGCTGTTTTTTGACTTCGTCTAGTACGCTTTCCAAGCGATCACTGATCTGTTCGGCGACCGTGGAGCTGGCATCCAGTATGGCTTGGGTGGAGCGGTAATTTTCGGTTAAGGTGATTTGCTTGGGTTGACGATACAGCCGCGCGAAGGCCACCATATTGGAAACTTCGGCCCCCTGAAAGGCGTAAATCGCCTGGTCGTCGTCGCCGACGGCCATAATATTGGGCCGATTTTCGTGGACAGGATTGTCGCCCAGCGCTGCCAGCATGCGCAGCTGGGCCTTATTGGTATCCTGAAATTCGTCGACCAGGATGTATTGGTAGCGCTCCTGCAGCGTGAAGCGCAGCTCGGTGTCGTTTTCCAGGGCGTGAACCACCTCCATGATCATGTCGTCGAAGTCATACAGGCCCTGCTCGGCCATCTTATCGAGCAAAGCCTGGTAGACCTTGGCCACGGCCTGCAGTTTGCGGGAATTGCGGCCGCTGTCCTTAAAAACATGCTGGCCTTCGACGTTTTTTTGCAGCCAAGCGTTACGCCAAGCGGTCATAGGCGGCGCGTAGCGGCCGCTGGCCGGCGTCGCCTCAATAGCGGCTTCTAATTCGGTAGCGCAGACTGTGGCATAATCCGGGAAGCCAAACCGCGGCTCATCCATATATCCTTTAACTTTATCTAATAGACCTTGGTAAGCCGGTAGCTGCTGGGGCGCAGTTGGTACAGCGAAAACAGAGGCCACTTCGCTTTCTACGGTATCCATAAAGCTCTGGTTGGCCTTAATAATTTCGCGCAGCTCGGCAGGTGTCAGGGCGTTCTGTTTAAGCCAGCTGATAATATTTAACGTATCTTTTAAAAAGATAAAATCGTCGCCAACCTTGATACTCAAAGGATTACTATGTGGCAAATCCTCAAAAATATTGCGCATTAATTCGTAGCGGCCAAGCTCGTCTACCTGCTGCAATAGGCGCCGCTCGGCAAATGAATCCGGGAATTGACCAATCACCTCACCGCCAAAGCCATGAAAAGTATGAATAGAGACGTGGTAAGCGGCCTGGCCGATGACGGTTTGCAGGCGCTCGCGCATATTACGGGCGGCGTTGTCGGTGAAAGTCAGGCACAGAATGTTGTTGGGCGCCACATCTGTCTGGCGCAAAATATTAGCCACGCGCAGACTAAGCAGCTGAGTCTTGCCGGTGCCCGGCCCGGCCACTACCAGCACCGGCCCCTCAATCGCATCTACTGCCTGCTTTTGCTCTTTATTTAGCCGCTTATAGGCCGCTTTAAACTCCTGCTCCATACCCCTATTTTACCGGAAAGACCACCCGAATGCGGAAATGAATCCGAACACTGGCTACCACCACTGTGCATTTTATGACATTTAATACATAAAATTTAGGTGTTCCACTATAACATATATGTTATAGTGGAACAGATTAGAAATATGCCTAATATGCTATAAAGTTGACAGTGTTCGGGGTGTCACTATGCAGCCAGCCTTAGCGAGTGGTGGCGGTGGCGCAGATGGGGCAGCCGTCTTCTTCAGTGAATTCGGTCAGGAATTGGCGGCTGGCTTTGGGCCACGGTTCAAGATCGTGGAAGCCCATTAAATCGGCGGCTTCACGCAATAGCCAGCCGGATTTGCCCTTGAGGCGGACGCCGTTCCAGACCACGGCCGCCCAGTGTGGGCCGGCTGGAATGACGGTGATCGGCTCCTTGGCGACATAGCTCTTGAACTTCTTGCCTGCCGCCCGGCGTTTCAGGTTTTTGGCCACGAATTCGCCGTCGTGCAGGGCCGTTTGGGCCAGGCCGCTAAAGGGCGTGTTGGCGTTGTCGCCAATGACGAAGATGTTTTCTTCAGCCTGCAAGTAGGCGTCGACCGATACCTTGCCACGGTTGGTTAGGGCGAACTTGTTCTGGCCGAAGAACGGGTGGTTGGTCACGCCGGCCGTCCAGATGACGGTGTGGCTGCGAACCGGCTTGCCATTGATCGTTAGCTCGTCGGCCGTTTCGCCCTGCACGGCGCTACCGATGTAAAGCGTGATGCCCAGGCGCTTGAGCCGGCGTTTAACGGCCCGCGAAACGTCTTTGGGCAGGCGCGGCAGCAGGCGCGGCATGGCTTCGATCAGGTCGATATGCGGTTTGCGCGCCGGCAGACCGTGGTTCTCGATGATCTTTTTGAGGTAGGCTGGCAGGGCGCCGGCCAGCTCAATGCCGGTCGGCCCGGCACCGACAATCACATAGTTTAAATCCGGCCGCCGCTCATCTGTTAATTGCTGGTGTAAATGGGCTTTGAAGCGCGCCACCTCGGCTTGGGTTTTAATACTGTAGGAAAATTCGGCTAATCCCGGAATGCCGAAGTAATTGGTTACTACTCCTAAGCCTAGGATTAGCGAATCATAATTAAAAACTTGCCCTTCGGCCGTAGTGACGGTTTTAGCTTTGCGGTCGATTGTTGTGGCTTGGCCTTGAACGATTTGGACCGGCTTGCCGGTAAAAATTCGGGCCAAGGGAATGCTGGAGTTGCGACGCTGGCCGCCGGTGGCTGTGTGGTACAGCGTTGGATAGTAGCGCAGGTCGCTATCGTCACTCAGCAGAGTTACTTCAATCCGCTCATCGTCGGCCAGCTCCAGCGCGGCTTTAACACCGCCAAAGCCACCGCCGACTACTAGAACTTTTGTCTTTGCCATAATGCTTAAGATTATACCGCATTTACTTGATAAAATGTCAGGAGATGAAAGTTCTATTTGTCACCAGGAAGTTTCCGCCGAGCGTCGGTGGCATGGAGCTGTTTGCCCGCGACTTGTCTAGCGCTCTAGGCGACAGAGTTGAATTAAGGCTGGTTAAGTGGGGTGGCCACGGTCGCAAAAAGGCCGTTTTAATCGCCCTGCCTTATCTGTTTCTACGCTCTTTCTGGGCGCTCCTGGTCGGCAATTTCGATGTTATTCATGTGCAGGACGGCCTGCTGGCGCCGATGGGCCGGGTTTTATCTTTCATTTTTCGCAAGCCTTACGTGGTTGTCATTCACGGCCTAGACATTACCTACACTAATCCCCTTTTTAAGGCCATGGTGCCAGCAACCGTCGCGCGGGCGAGCGCCGTTATTTGCATTAGCCAAGCGGCGGCCACAGAGGCAATTCGGCGCGGTGTGCCGGGCACCAAAATTCAGGTGATTCCGTTGGCAGTTAATGACGACGTTCACGGTTTAGCCAGCCAAACCGAACTCTTAGATTACCTGGATCTATCTGACAATTACCAAGTGCTTCTAACGGTTGGCCGGTTGGTCAAACGAAAGGGCGTGGTCTGGTTCATCGAGAACGTTTTGCCGGGGCTGGTCGAAAAATTCCCCAAGCTGGTTTACTTGGTGGCCGGCGAAGGCCAAGAACGGCCCAACATTGAGGCCGCGGTTGCCCGTACTAAAACGGAAAAGTATGTGCGACTACTGGGCAAAACTTCGCCGGAATTGCTGGCGGCTGCCTATAACGGCGCTGACGTTTTCGTGATGCCAAACATTAAAGTGCCCGGCGACGTAGAAGGCTTCGGCTTAGTGCTACTTGAGGCGGCTGTGTGCGCTCGACCAGTGGTGGCGGCCAATTTAGAAGGCATTAAAGATGCCGTGGTTGACGGCCAAAACGGCGTGCTGGTGCCGCCCGGAAATGCCATTCGCTTTAACGATGCTGTATCTTTTTTCTTAGATGACCCGGCGGCAGCCAAGCAGTTCGGCGCCCAGGCCCGCCAGTTTACTCTAGACAATTACAGCTGGACCAAAATAGCCGATCGTTACCTTGAAGTTTACAGCCGCTTGCATTAAACATCCTAAAACCCTTAAGCTTAGACGATGGATGATGTTTATGCCGGCCTGATTAAGGCAGGTTTTGAAGGCGAGACCGATGACGAGTTGGCCACGCTAGAGCTGTACAGCCACGATGCTTCAATGTTTGAGCTGCGGCCTAGGCTGGTGGCCAAGCCCAAAGACGCCAAGGACGTGGAGCGATTGGTCGCAGTAGTGGCCGATCTCAAAAAGCACGACAAAAAACTCAGCTTAACCGCCCGTGCGGCCGGTACCGACATGTCTGGAGGGGCGATAAACGACTCAATTATCGTCGACTTTCGAGAACACTTTACAGCCATTGAAAAAGTAACTGATAAAACAGCCCAGGTGCAGCCTGGCGTGCTCTACCGCGAGTTCGAACCGGAAACGCTTAAACATGGAGCGCTGATGCCGAGCTACCCGGCTTCACGTGACCTGGCCAGCGTTGGCGGCATGGTTAACAACAATTCTGGTGGCGAAAAATCGCTGGAATTCGGCAAAACCGAGAACTTTGTGACGGCGCTGGACTTTGTCTTTGCTGATGGCGTTAAGCGTACAATTAAGCCACTCAATAAGGCTGAACTGGCCAAAAAGATCAAGCAAAATGACTTTGAGGGCCAGGTTTATGGCAAGTTATACAAATTACTCGAAGACAATTACGATGCTGTTAAAGCCGCCAAGCCGCATGTTAGCAAAAACTCGACTGGTTACAATTTGTGGGACGTTTGGGACCGCGACAAAGGCGTTTTTGATCTGACCAAACTGATTGTCGGCGCCCAAGGCACGCTTGGTTTCGTGACCGACATCCACTTCCGCCTGGTGCCGTCTCGCAAGCACTCCGGCCTACTGATTCTATTCATGAAAGATATCGCCGACCTGGGCGAGGTCATTCCTAAAGTGCTTGAATCCAAGCCAGCCACTTTCGAATCATTCGACGACGCCACCATGTGGTTAGGCATCAAGTTCATGCCAAGCTTCCATAAAATGTTGGGCTGGACGGGCGTGATTAAGCTGTTGCTCAGCTTCATTCCGACCGGCTTCCATATGTTTCGCGGCATTCCTAAGCTGATTTTGATGGTCGAGTTTAATGGCGAGACCGAAGAAGAAGTGCGCCAAAAGGTTAAGGCCCTGCACCGCGAGCTAAAACACCACCGGGCCCGTTACGAAATCAACGGCTTTGAAGAAGACCCCACCGAAGGTAAATCCGAGAAGTTTTGGCTGATGCGCCGTTACAGCTTCCAGCTTCTGCGCAGTAAGGTCAAAGACAAGCATACGGCCCCCTTCATTGACGACTTCGTTGTGCCGCCTAAAAACCTAACGGCCTTCTTGCCCAAGCTGCGTGCCGTAATTAAAAAATACAAGCTGTTCGCCACCATTGCCGGCCACATGGGCGACGGCAATTTCCACGTCATTCCCCTCATGAAACTGGAAGACCCCAAAGACCGCCATAAAATCTTGCCAGCCATGAAAGCGGTTAACAAATTAGTGCTAAAGTATGGCGGCAGCTTAAGCGGTGAGCACAACGACGGACTAGTGCGTGGCCCCTGGCTGAAAGAAATGTACGGCCCGCATACCTATAAACTGTTCCAAGAAACCAAAGACATTATGGACCCGCAGCATATCTTCAACCCTCATAAAAAAGCCACCGCCGACTGGGAATACAGCTTCAGCCACATCCGCGACCACTTCTAACTCCCAGCTCAGAGGACATAGTGATTTAAGGGGTGACTTTAGGACAAAAAGCTAGTAATTTTGGCCAGACATTATTCTGGGTACTGCTATTCTGGGTACTGAACGGATGAGCAATAACCATACAAAGTTCATTGGCCGCTAGAGGTTCATTTGGAATTTCGGCCCTACTGCCTTCATCGCTTACGGGTATATTGCGTGGGTTACCGTATGTGGGCTGACACTCTTCTATAGCCCCCCAGGATCCGTCGCTCATAATTCGCCTGCTTACACTAAGGCGGCTTGCTAAATACTGAATTGTAATGGACGGATCTCTCATTGCGCCTTCTGTTACAGCTTCTGGATTATTGGCCCAAGAGCTTCGAATAGCATGACATACCTGGACCGTATTCAGGGCATTATCGTCAGCGCCCACATCTTGATTGTGTAGATATATACCTCCAGCAAGGGCACCACCGACAGCTAATGCGCCCGCAGTTACCCCTGCAGGTATTCCATAACGAGCTAGGATGTTTCTAATAGGACCCTGCTTTTCTCGACTCATGAAACATAATTATACATAGAATAAAAGTATTGTCAATAGCCTTGCCAAGGGTAAATTGAAGTTCGGCAGCCTTTTTAAGCTTTAGATTATAAGCAACTTGCGGCGGGCGATGAAGAGTTCCGATAAGGTGATGGCCAGGTAAACTAGGCCGGCGGCGCAGGCGGATTTTAGATTGCTGTGGGTGCTGATGGCGAGGTAGGTTCCGCTGGCTAAGGTAGCTACGACTAGAGTGTAAGAAATGTTAAGTTTGGCCTTTGATGGTTTTACTACAGAAACGGTCGCCAAAACTAGGCTGGTCAAGGCGCAAGCGACGTGGATAAGTATAATTATTAAGTCTATTTTACACGTTTTACACGTAATTATTAGATTTGTATTAAACTTCTTGGCGGGTGACTTTGGCGGGTTTATACTAACCATACTATGACGACTCAGGCGGTAACTTTAGATGATTTGGCAACCGGCCAGCAACAATTGCTGGACGCGCAAGTACCCGCTAGGGCTTAAGGCAAGCGCGGGCCGAGGGCGACCATGGCGCAAAAGATTAAGAGCACGATGAGCGAGAAGCGGAACATGTGGCGGCCCCAGGCCTCGTCATCTTGTCTTTTGAGGCCGCTGAAGCCCTCCCACAGCCAGTTGAAGCCTAGAATGATCATAACCGCCATGTAGGCGTAATTATTGTAGCCGGCCACCGTTAGCGAGGCTGCCGCAACTGTAAAGGCCAGGATATAGGCTAGGATTTCGTACTTGGTACGCAGGCTGCCCTTCTTGACGGTTAGCACTGGTACGCCGGCCTTTTTGTAATCTTGGTAACGATAAAGGGCGATGGCGTAGAAATGCGGCATTTGCCAGAAGACCATGGTTAGAAATAAGATCAACGCGCCCTTGTCGAAATGGTTAGTGACGGCCGTGTAGCCGGCGGCAATTGGCATGGCACCCGAAATACTGCCTACCAGCACTCCAAAATGCGAGCGGCGCTTAGACAGGCCATACGGCACAAGGTAAAAGAATAAGGCAATGGCGCCTAAAGCAGCCGTCAATTGATTGACGAAAACTAGTAGCAGCCAAAAACCAATAAAGCCTAGTGTAACTCCGTAAATTCTAGCCTGGTAAGGCTTAATTTGGCCGGTTACCAGGGCGCGCTGCTTGGTGCGGGCCATTTTGGCGTCAAGCCGGCGGTCCATTAGGTTGTTGAGCACACAGCCACAGGCAATCACTAGTGATACACCAGCCAAAAAGGCGACTAATTTCTGCCAATCAAAGTGGTGCTTTAGCTGGGCGGCTAGTAAAAAGCCGGCCAGGGCGCTTAGGTCGTTGCCGTAAATAATGCCCGGCTTAGTCAAGCGGTAATAGGTGGTCAGTAGCTTGATGGGTTGTATCCTTCGTCTTGAATGATTTGCTGGGGCGTTTCGTTGGCCGGCAGCTGGTGACCATAATTGAGGTTTTTCATAATCCACAATGAGCCGAAGGCCAGTATAACAACCACCATGGCAGCAAAGGCAAAGACCGTCAGGTTCCAGCGCGGCTTTGATTCCCGGCCCAGGTGTAGGAAGAAAACCAGTTGCACGAACAACTGGGTAATGGCCAACGCGGCCAAAACGTAAATCAGCGCCCAACCGCTGCCCTTGTGGCTATTGGCAAAAATGTAGGCGACCAGTGTCAGTAGCAACGACAGGCCAAAACCGAGGCTGTAAGACCGAACACTGCCAGGGGCGGAGTCGTGGTGCGAAACAATCGGTTTCTGGTTCATACAGCCACTCCAAACAGATAGACAATGGTGAAGATGAAGATCCAAATGACATCTAGGAAGTGCCAGAACAGACTTAGCATACTCAGGCGCTTGATGGTCAGGTTGGTTAGGCCGCCTTTCAGAACTTTATACATCATTATGGCCATCCAGGTTAGACCGGTTAAGATGTGGGCGCCGTGAGTGCCAACCAGCGTGAAAAAAGCGCTCAAAAAGCCGCTGCGACGCCAGCTGTTGCCTTCTATGTAAAGCTTGTGGAACTCAGTCAGCTCCATTGTTAAGAAGAAGATGCCTAGCAGCATAGTCAGGCTGAAGAAGATCAGTACTTGCTGGCGGTTTCGCCGCCGGGCGGCCAACAAGCCCAGGCCAGCTGTATAGCTACTGGTGAGCAGTGCCAGCGTTTCGATTAGTACGAATGGTAGACTGAACAGCTCGTTGCCGCTCGGGCCGCCGTAAGTATTGTCGCGCAGCACGGCAAAGGCCGCGAACAGGCTGGCAAACAGCACGCAGTCGGTCATTAGATATACCCAAAAGCCAAATAGAGTCTTGCTAGCGGCTTCTTGCCGCTCATTGGCGGCAGCTACTGAGGTGGCTTCACTCATGCCTGCGCCGTCTCCATTTCGGCCACTTCTTTAGCCGGAATTAGATATTCAGTGTGCTCTTCAGAGGCCCGAACCACAATACAGCTAATTACTCCCACCAGCCCTATTGGCAGCAACCACCAGATGTGCCAGATCATGCCAAAGCCGAACAAGAAGGCGAAGGCGGCGATAAAGATGCCAAGGCCGCTATTCTTAGGCAGGTGTATGTCTTCGTACTCCGGCTTAACCACTTTGGAATTTTTCATTTCCCAAAAGGCGTCGCGCGAATCTACTGGCGTCATGGCGGCAAAATTATAGGATGGCGCCGGCGAGGCGGTTGCCCACTCCAGAGTACGGCCACCCCACGGGTCATTGCCGACCCGGTTCTCGTCACGCTTCCAAATGCTATAACCGAGCTGCAAAAGTTGGAAGCCGACGCCGATCAGCACCAAAACCACGCCTACGGCGGCCACGATGAACAGCCCCTGCCAGCCGAGTGACGGCTCGTAATTGTTCATGCGCCTGGTAGCGCCCATCAACCCCAATATATACAGCGGAATAAAGGCTGTCAGGAAGCCGACAAACCAGAACCAAAAGGCGTAGCGGCCCAACCGCTCGTTCAGCGTAAAGCCGAAAATTTTGGGGAACCAATAAGTCAAACCGGCGAAGAAGCCGAAGACTACGCCGCCAACAATCATGGTATGGAAGTGCGCCACTAAGAACAGGCTGTTGTGCACCTGGAAGTCGATAGCCGGTACGGCCATCATCACGCCAGCCATGCCGCCGATAGAAAACGTTACCACGAAGCCCATGAACCACAGCATCGGCGTAGCGAACTTGATGCGGCCATGGTACATGGTGGCCAACCAGTTGAAGATTTTCACCCCTGTTGGAATGGCAATCACCATGGTCATGATACCGAAGAAAGCGTTGACGTCGGCGCCGGCGCCCATGGTGAAGAAGTGATGCAGCCAAACCGTATAAGATAAGAACGTGATGGCAATTAGAGCCCAAACCATACTGGTATAGCCGAAAATCGGTTTGCGCGAAAAGGTCGACACCACTTCACTAAACACGCCAAAAGCCGGCAAAATTAAGATGTACACTTCGGGGTGCCCCCAGGCCCAGATCAGGTTGACGTACATCATGGCGTTGCCCCCGCCGCCAGCCGTGAAAAAATGCATGCCTAAAGTCCTATCGAGCGCCAACATCGCCAAGGTAGCCGTCAGGATCGGAAAGGCGAAAATCACCAGGACCATCGAGCACAGCACACTCCAGGTGAAGAGAGGCATTTGCATCAGTTTCATGCCTGGGCGGCGCATCCGCAAAATGGTCACCAAGAAGTTAATACCGCTTAACAGTGACCCAATGCCGGCAATTTGGAGGGCCCAAATCCAGTAATCGACGCCGACGCCCGGGCTGTAAGCAATCTCTGATAGAGGTGGATAAGCCAGCCAGCCGGCGGCTGAAAAATCACCAATAATCAGCGACAAATTGACCAGGATCATGCCGGCGGCGAACAGCCAAAAGGCGCAGGAATTCAAAAACGGAAAGGCCACGTCGCGAGCACCGATCTGCAGCGGC
Organism: Saccharimonadales bacterium (SeqCode); assembly: GCA_036276195.1. Lineage (GTDB taxonomy): Bacteria > Patescibacteriota > Saccharimonadia > Saccharimonadales > UBA4665 > DATBED01. The sequence continues at coordinate 19,717 of DATBED010000041.1, forward strand.
ATAATCAGGTTAATCAGGCCGAACATCAGCCCCATGGCTACGAAGAAAATCATAATTGTGCCGTGGGCCGAGAAAATCTGCTGAAAATGGTTAGCATTTAACAGGTGGGAGTTGGTGGCTTGCTGGGCTCGCAGCAGCGAGGCATCGGCCAGTCCGCGCAGCCCCATCACCACTGCCACCACAATGTACATGACGCCGATTTTCTTGGGGTCAAGGCTGGTCAACCACTCCCGCCACAGCCACTTTAGCCGCTTGGTGTAAACTAGGTAGCCCAAAATCAGAAGGGCGATTACTACTATCGATATGGCGCCGCCACGGGTGATGGCGTCTTTCGGAAAGGCTTGCCAGCTTAATCGCCCCAACAGATTCGCGAACATCATCTAATTAATCCCCGGCACCATATACTTTAATAATACGTGATCAAACAGCTCCGGGTCGACCGACGAATATAGGTACGCCGTTCGCTTTTCGCTGGGCTGCGCCAGTTGCTTGTAAGATCCCATGCTCAGGGCCAAAGGCGATGACTTGGCGGATTCTAGCCAAGTGTTAAAAGCTAACGGCGAATCGGCTGCCGCCGTAAAACGCATGTTGGCAAAGCCGTCACCACTCAAATTGGCCGACGAACCGTCGTAGGTACCAGCTTTGTTAGCGATCAAATTCAGTCGCGTCTGCATGCCGGGCATGGCGTAAATCTGGCTGCCTAGCTGTGGGATCCAAAACGAGTTCATTGGCGCGTCCGACGTAATGTCGAAATTAACGGGCCGATTAACGGGCAGTTCCAAATAATTCAGGCTTGCCACCCCTTGCTCAGGGTAGATGAAAAGCCACCGCCATTGCAGCGCTATTACCTCGACATTTAAGGGCTGCCCTGAGACGCCCAGGCTCTTACGCGGATCTAAGTCATGGCTGGAGTTCCAGGTAATAACACCTAAAAATCCGATGATAATTATGGGAATGCCCCACCAGATTGTCTCAATCCAGCGATTGCCGGTCAGCTCCGGCGAATATTTAGCCTTGGTGTTGCCCTCGCGGTATTTCCAGGCAAAGCTGAACAGCATTATGTAAACCGGAATCACCACCAGCAGCCCCAGCGCCACCGTTACGATCATCAGATTACGCTCCTTGAGGGCGACCAGGCCCTTGGGGTTGAGCACGGCGAAGTTTTTACCGCGCAGGTATGCTATCGCAATAAACATGGCCCCCAGCAAAACAAGGGCAATCAAACCACCTTTATAACTTTTATTAAGCCGTTTTTTCACTGGAAGCGCCTTACCCCAAACTTCTCATGCTTCCACTATACCACCCAGCCGCTAGATGACGGTTTTCCAGTAGTACCAGAAGTGCTTGAGGATGACGGCAATGATAATCAAAAACCAGGCGATAAGTACGTCGCCGTGGTGGCGCTGCAGAAAGCTGACGAAGCCTTTATAGCGGGCGGAAGTCTTGATGTTGCCTTCACGTAAGTTGTACAGGGTGGTGTACCAAAAAATCGGAATCGTAACCACCCAAACGACCATGCAATATGGGCACAGAGCATGGATGCGGAAGATAGTTTCAAATTGTAGCCAGGTCACGAAGCCCACGGCAAAGGTGACGCCGGCCTGCAGGCCCAGCCAGAACCAGCGCTTGAAGCGGGCGCCCGCCAGTATGGCGCCGCCTACTGTTGCCACACAGGCGAAACCGACTAACCCAATTAAGGGATTAGGCACTCTGAAAAAGGCCGAAGCCTGAGGCTGATTAATCACCGGACCGCAAGCCACGATGGGGTTCAGGTCGCAATTCAGCTGGGAGTGCGGATGTTCCAGCAATTGGATCTTATCTAGCGTTAGCGCGCCGGCACAAACTATGCCAATGAGCCCACCGATCAGAAGTATGTAAGGCAAGACTTTAGCTAAGGTGATCTCGCGTCTCTTCACCCCTCTATCATACCAGCAACTATGCTAAACTTCTAAGGATGAGCGGTTTGAGCAAACGCTGGAAGGCGTGGTTGATTGGCACGGCTACCCTGGCCTTGATGATAGCGACTGTACCATTCGCCATTTGGGTCACCCACACTGCCACTGCCCAAGTCGGTAACGAAAAGGCGCGCTGCCAGAGCGTTATGCAGCCCACCCACAAAGTCATCATCAAAAATGATCAGGCCATTCCGGCACATACCGACGCCAAGCAATGTGACACACTGGAAATCATTAATGAAGATAATGGCATTAAGCTGATGGCCTTCGGCCCGCATGAGCACCATGTCTCTTACGATGGCGTGTCGGAGCGAGTCTTAGGCCCCGGCCAAAACTTCAGTGTCAGGCTGATTGAAACCGGTACTTTTCAATTCCATGACCACTCTACCGACACCGCCCAGGGCTCCTTCACAGTCACCAGCTAGCGGTTTTTGGTGGTTTGGAGACGTTGGTTCAGGTGGGTGCCGAAGATAAAGACGGCTAAAATGAGCAGTAGAACGATATAAACGGCGCGGTCAAGGATGCTGGCGGCTACGATGCTGGAGTTGCTGACATGGTGCAGGTGGCTCGAGAAGACTAAGAATGATTCGCGAAAACCGATGGCGCCTGGCGTCAACGAGACGTATAACGCAAGATTGGCGGCGCCGGTGTAAATGACGGCTTGGCTGAAGCTGGTGCCGGGCGCCACGCTGCGCAGCTCGCTGTAGTAAATGATAGCCACAAAGCCGATTTGGATAAGCGTAGCCAGGGCCAGGAAATACCACCATTTCAGATCCAAGCCCTTTAGGCGTTGCTGTACTATCGGCAGGCGTTGGAGCATCAGGGCGGCTACAATGGCTAATAGTAACAGCGTCAGAAGCCACCAGTGCAGCAGTCCATAAAGTAGCATTAATCCGCTGTAAACTCCCCAAAAGAAGAGGTAGACTAGCGAGGCCGCGGTGAACTTTTTCAGATTCAGGTCGTATTTCTTTTTCAGATAAGTGGCACGGAAGGCCGGTCCGCTCTGCAAAGGGCCGAAAAAGTTAATCACTGCCGAGTAGGCCGTCAAAAGGAAGCTCTCACCCTTGCCTACCTGCAGTTTACACAACCTCAAGGTGGCCACGGTGGTACCGGCCAGCGCCATGATGCTTAACAGATATAGGAAAAGCAGCCAAATAAGCAATCCGAGTGAAGTGTGTCGTAGCTGATGCCCGACCTCCGGATGTTTGGCAAAATAGTAAACGAAGGCCGCTACGGTAGCTAGAATCACACCCAGAGCTATAAACGGCCGCAGTCGCTTCATAGCTAATATAGTATCATCTAGCCCTTTTAAGCTCCGTCACAGCAAATTGGTTATAATGGAGTTTAACTATAGATGAAGAGACAAGATTCTTGGTTGCAGCGGGCAGAAGCCGCGTTGACGACCCGTAAATTCTGGTGGTTTGTACTGGCGTTATTGGTGTTGCAAGCCGCCTGGATTGCCCTAAGCGGGCGTTACCCAATGGCCTTCGATGAGGACTTTCATTTTGGCATCATTAAACTCTATGCCCACCATATAAGCCCCTTCTGGTCGCACCAGCCAGAGAATGCCGATATGTTCGGAGCGGTGGCGCGCGATCCGTCTTATCTGTACCAGTATCTAATGAGCTTCCCGTACAGATTACTAAAGTTGGTAACGTCTGATCAGACCATTATTGTGGTTGTTTTGCGCTTTATTAATATCGGTTTCTTTGCAGCCGGGCTGGTGCTATTCCGGCGTTTATTGCTCAAAACTAGAATTAGCCCAGCTCTGGTTAGCCTTAGCCTGTTGATTTTTGTGCTACTGCCGATTGTGCCGCTGCTGGCTGCCCAAATTAACTACGACAATCTATTGTTGCCGCTGGTGGCCTTGGCGCTACTGCTAACGTTTCGTTTTGATACAGCCTTAAACGCTAAACGGTTCGATGTTCTTAGTTTGCTGCAGCTACTGGTTGTCGGGCTGCTGGCCTCTCTAGTTAAGTATGCTTTTTTGCCGATTTTTGTAGCCATTACCGGATTTATAATAGTACGGCTCTGGCAAAAAAAGCGGGCCATTGGTAGCTTGTGGCCGAACCTTAAAAGAGGCTGGCAGCTGATTGGGCGCGGGGCACAAATCGGTTTAGTTATAGGCGTAATTGTAGCCGGTGGATTGTTCGTGCAGCGCATCGGCTATAATGTGCTGCGCTATCATTCGCCGGCGCCAGACTGTAGCAAGATCCTGTCGGTCGAAACCTGCAAGGAGTATGGTCCTTGGATCCGCGATTATAACTTTAAGCTCAATAAGGTCACCAATGCTAATAATCCGCTGGTTTACACCGGCGATTGGTTCTACGGCATGTGGTTGCGTACCTTTTTTGCGCTAGGCGGCCCCGAAACGACCTTTGAGACCCGTGGCCCGCTGCTTTTGCCGGGCATTGGGGCTATTATCTTGGCCGCCTCCGGTACTGTTGCCTTCGCTTTGAGCGCCAAACAAGTTATGAAGCGCTATAACAGGCCAGTTTTGTGGCTATTGTTAGTAGTGGCCATAACCTACACTGGTTTTTTGTGGATTGATGAATTCTTGGCTTATTTAGAAACCGGGCAGCCGGTAGCTATCAATGGCCGTTATCTCTTGCCGGTGCTACTGCCGCTGATTTTGCTTATGGTGACGGCGGTGGCTTGGCTGACAAGGCAAAGGCCGCGGCTGCAGCTGGGAATTATGACCGTAGCGATCCTGTCGCTGGCTTGGGGCGGCGGCGTTTTGACATTCATTTTGCGTAGCAATGATAATTGGTACTGGAACAACCCGGTTGTGCGCTCGGCCAACCATACAGTTCAGCATGTAATAGGCCCTTTGGTTCCTGGCTACCGCGACCCGGTTCAGTTTTTGTGATTAAAGCGAAGGCGCTTGGTTTGCTCTAAACTATCTTCGATCAGGATGCGATTGGTGCGGATCAGGTCGGCAATAATGTTTAAAACCAGGCATAAAAAGGCGGCAATCATCAGTACCGAGCCGATCAACAAGGACTGGATGTGACCGCGGGTCGTACCGTCTGCCAAGCTGGCTATTAGAAAGCGGGCAAAAGGAATTAAGCCAATCAAAAACAACAGGCAGCCCAGCCAGCCAAACACGATATACGGCTTGTACATGATGTAGGCGCGCATAATAGTCAGAGCCGACTTACGCACATGCTCAAAGTGCGATTTAAACAGGCGGGATGGTCGGGTTGGCGGGTTGGCATCAATCGGAATGCTCTCGATATGCAGACCTTTGTTGCCCGCCTGGATGATAGTCTCGGTGCAATAACTAAAACGAGTGATGGTGTTAAGCCGCAGCAGCGACTCTCGGTTGTAGGCCCGAAAGCCGCTAACTGCATCGGGAATATTAGTGCCGGCAGCCTTATTGACGATGGCGCTGCCCAATTTTTGGAGCAGTTTCTTGGTCCATGAGAAGTATTCTATAAGATGGGTTTGCCGGTCGGCTATGACAATGTCAGCCGAACCGTGCAAAATGGGCTGCACTAGATCGGCAACGCGGTCGCCTGGGTATTGGTTGTCGCCATCAGTATTTACTATGATGTCGGCGTCCATTTCTAAGGCTTTCATAACACCATCATGGAACGAACGGCCTAGGCCCTGGTTACTGGTGTGGTGCACAAAGTGTTTGACGCCGTATTGCTTAGCTACGGCTACGGTATTGTCGGTAGAGCCGTCGTCGGTCACTAAAATCTCAATTTGATCAATGCCCGGCACGTTTTTGGGCAAGTCTTTCAGAACCAGCGGCAGTGTGGCCTCCTCGTTCAGGCATGGAATATGAATCACCAATTTCATAAATCTTTAAGACTTAGCCTATACAGTATAGCTGAAAGGAGGCTTAACCAGTATAATGATAAAACTATATAAATGGATCCACGACGTAGCTCATCGCAACCTAACAAATCTATTGGCCGGGCCCGGCCGGGGCAGGATGTAGTCGTGGCCAAACGAGCCTCCCAATTCCCCAGCGTCGGCCAATCCTTGCCGGTTAACTATCAACCTCTGACAGAGCAGCGTCGTCAAACCGTGCCGCGCGCGGTTAAACAGGGCCGTTGGCGGCGTTTGCGCCAAAAGGTTACGCTTAAGCGCACAGTTATAACCCTACTTGTGCTGATCTTGCTGGTGGGCGGTTTTGTTGGCGGCAAGTTTATCTATAACGCGCATAAGCTGTTCGGCGGCAGTATTTTGAGCGTTTTTTCAAGCACCAAGCTAAAAGGCGAAGATCAGGGCCGGGTCAACATTCTATTGGCTGGCAACTCCAGTGACGATCCGGGCCATAGCGGGGCAGGTCTGACCGATTCTATTATGCTGATCAGCATTGACACTAAGAATAATAAGGCCTTTTTACTAAGCATCCCGCGCGACTTGTGGGTACAACTGCCGGGCGGCGGCCACCAAAAAATTAATGATGCTTACGTGGACGGCGAGAACAATAGTTTTAGCGCTCCGGGTTACCCTAACGGCGGCATGGGTGAACTGGAGCAAGTCGTCAGCCAAGATTTGGGTGTACCGATTGATTACTACGCCCTAGTTGACTATACGGCTTTCAAGGATTCGGTTAACGCAGTCGGCGGTATCGACATTAATATCCAGAGCAGCGACCCACGCGGCTTGTATGACCCAAGTATCGACTATACGACCCATGGGCCGCTAGTCGACTTAAGCAATGGCGAGCACCATTTGAATGGCGAGCAGTCACTCGACCTGGCCCGGGCCCGTGGCGATGCCTACGGCTCTTATGGCTTTGACGCAGCTGACTTTGACCGCACGCAGCACCAGCGCCAAATGTTAGTAGCGCTGAAGCAAAAGGCGGTCAGTGCCGGCGTGCTGGCAAATCCGGCCAAATTGACGAGCCTATTTGATGCCGTTGGCAACAATGTAAAAACCGACATGAAGCTCGATGAAGTTCACCGCTTATATGATCTGACCAAGAATATTAACGGCAATGCCGTGCAGTCGCTTAGCCTAAACAGCGCCGGCGGCAAAGATTTGCTTCAAAGCTATTCGGCATCAGATGGCGAATCGGCTTTAATACCGGCGACTGGCGTCGACGATTACAGTGCTATCCAGAACTTTATTAAGCGCCAGACCTCGTCTAACCCGGTTGTCCAAGAGGGTGCCAAAATCGAGATATTGAACGGCACATCGACTAATGGTTTGGCGGCTCGCTTTGAGAACCAGATGCTTAGCCAGGGCTTCAATGTGGTAGGTATTGGTGATTCGGCGGCGCCACCCCAAACTACCACTACCATAATCGACGCTTCTGGCGGCAAGAAACCAGCTACTCGAGCCCAGCTAATTAAGCAATTCGGCAACAGCATTACCACGGCCAACCCTTATGCCAGTGTCTATGATACCGATTTCATACTCATAATCGGCCAAGATCAAGCCTCGACCGGCAGTTCTGGCTCTAGCGGTCAATAAGTCAAGCAAAACGGATACCAAGGTGGTATAATAGGCCCACCTATGAGTGACCAAGTGGCTGTAAATTATTTGAAGACTTTTCTCGATCGGCATCCGACTCGTAGTTTTAAGAAAGGCGAAATTATTATCTTCCAAGGGGAGGCGCCGCGCAGTGCCTTCGTTGTTAGAAAAGGCACCGTCAAAGCCTACAACCTAAGTGTCAACGGCGACGAAAAACCAGTGGCCTTTTATTCGGCCAATAACGCCTTCCCAGCCTCCTGGATATACGGCAAGGTGCCCAGCGCCATTTACTACTACGAAGCCTTCACGCCAGAGGTCGAAGTGCACGTTATTGACCGTGACGAGTTTGTCGAATTTATCCGCAAGCGACCGGAACTGCTTTATCAGGAGCTGGAGCGTCTGTTGGCCGACCAGATGGGCGGCTCAATCCGCCTCAACGCCTTGCAGCATTCGCGGGCCAGTGACAAGCTGGTTTATACCCTGCACTATCTGGCCTTGACCCATGGCCGCCCGCTGGAAGACAGCAAGATTGAACTGACACTCGACCTAACACACCAAGACTTCGCCAACCTGACCGGCCTGACGCGTGAAACAGCTGCTACAGAGCTGAACAAGCTCAAGAAACAAGGCGTTATCGAATACGGCAAGAACCTGCCCTACCGCCTCAACCTCAACAACCTAATGCAGCTACTGAACGATCAATTTATAGCCGATATCCAACGGACGAGCCTAGCATTCTAAGCTAAGATTTGGTCGAATATTGCCGAAACCCAAGGGGCTCAGGCCTTAGTTTTAACGGTATCGCTTTTGGCTTCTCGCTTAGCTTTTAGAGTGTCGCTGACTACTTTAGCTAGGTTATGGGGTGCTGTCCATGATTTGATGATGCAGCGATTTGCCCCCAGCTTGTATGCCTCACTGACCTCTGGCGAGTTTTCCATGTTTGTAAAGATTAGTACCTTGACTTCGCTGCCTGGGTTACTCTTGTTCCACCATTGCAAAAACTCCAAACCGCCCATTATTGGCATTAGTAAGTCTAGTAAGATAAGATCGGGCGAAAAGCTATCGAGCTTATCAATGGCTTCTTTGCCGTCAAAGGCCTCCACCACTTCATGGCCTTCATGTCGAAGAATCAGGCTATAGGCGTTGTTTAAATCGTGATCGTCCTCAACAACTAATATTCTTGCCACCATGTCTCCGATTGTTACTATATAGTTTTAACCATATATTTATACCACTGTTTAAGTCAAGTTGAATGTTGGATTTTTCACTGTTGTGACCGAGATGTACGCTTAACGCGAGGCAGTGTGAAGAAGAAGCTGGTGCCTTTATCTTCGTGGCTGACGAACCAAATCTCACCACCTAGGGCATCGAGCAAGCCCCTAACTAAGTACAGACCCAGCCCCGTGCCGGTGGTCTCGCGGCGCACAATATTATGAGCTCGAAAGAACTTGGTAAAAATTTGCTCCTGCGCCAATTTTGGAATACCCCAGCCACTGTCACTAACTTCTACCAGAATGTCAGCCC
>DATBED010000042.1:0-66266 GCA_036276195.1 Saccharimonadales bacterium (SeqCode)
ACCCGATCCTCTCGGGTAAAGTGGTGGTGAGCCATATGGATCACTCCTTCCGTATTAGTTAGTGTTGCAACCAACAGGATACGGAGAAGCCATATGGCTCCACAAGTTATTTTGGAATCGCGTTTTGAGTGTTAATTCAGCGGTGAAGCCTTGATTTTACGGGCTTTTTGTGCTAGAATATATGCATGCCTGAGCAGCTCCTCCTCGTAGATATAAAGCCCCAACTGCCTACCGAAGACCCTAGTAACCCTAGTAATGCTTATAATGACTTTAAGGAGCTTTCGCCACAGAGAATACCTGGAGCTGGCGAACAAGGAGACGTGATTGTTTATAACGTCGAGACCGACTTTCAGGGCATCGATAAAGCACACAAAGAGTCGTTTGTTCCGAGGGCAAAAGCCAAATCGGCTTACGTCAAGCTGCTGCCAGACATTAGTGGGCTGCCCGAGCCGAGTGATTCTGCACTTAGCCAGCAAGAGCGTGAACGAATTATCAATGAAGGAACTATACCGGAAATCCGGCCATTCATGGCTGGCGCTAGAATAGTCCTGGCAGAAAGACGCGCTAAAAGGCAGCACCAGAAGGCGCAATCGGCTCTGCGACGTATCCATGTTGCTCACCATGTTGCGGAGCACGCAATAAATGAGACTGATTCTTTGGCGCCAGAGGACAAATTGCGCGCTAGGACCTTAGTCGAGAAGGCTATGGCGCAACGAATGGGTCGGCTCGTTAGGCGAGCAAAACATCATAACTCTTCGGCAAATATAGTAGAAGACATGTTTGCCGATCCAGATAGGCAGGTAGACTTCGACAGGGACAAGGAAAACCTATCGTTTTTCGAGAAGCGTCACCGAAGCTCCGCACGCAAGCTTTACAACCTGCGTCGTGAACAGTCAAATAGATTAATACACGGGCAACGCATAATAAGCCACCGCATACCTGTTGTAGGAAAAATATTTGGGAAGAGGATTGGTTTGTTCAGTTTTGATAGTTTGGCCGCTGGCGGTCCCGGCAGTCCTGTTAAGAAAGCTAAGAAAGCTATCGAAAAGCGCGACAAAGCCGTACTTAAAACCGAGGCTCTAAGACAGGCTTGGCGGCTTCGCGAAGCGGGTGAAGAAGCAAGGCCCGAAGAGCTCCGGGCCTTCGACACTATTATTTGGGAACCGCCTACTGAACCAAGCATACCGTGGCGACAGGCACCAGTAGTTCCTGCGCCTGAAGCACCGACGGTTACTCCTGCCGCACCGGGTGAAACTGACGATATTGTGGCAAAGATCAGGGAAGCCGCTGATTTAGTGAAAAGGACTAAAATGGGTGTAAGTGAACCAAATGCTCAAAAGTCTTTTAAAGAGCTAGGCGATGACTGGTGGACGGCTCTTAATGATTCGGTGGCGGTAAACCATAACCCAAGTTCAACCGCAGAAGATATAGAAGCTGCTGATGCAAAAGTAAAAAGCGCTTATGAGGCCATGTATGAACCGGTTGCAGCTGCCTTTAGAGAAGGCCCCCTGTAAAGCTCAAGGGTTTTGCATCTGGAATTTAGAGAGGTAGCCGCCCAAGAGATGGTATATATCGATGACTAAATAAGCTTCTGCCACTTGACTTCTATCCTTTAATACTATAGTCTTTAAGGATAGAGGAGTGTCGTTCGTTGAGAATCTTCGCAATAAAACGGTTCCACGCGTGGGCCAAAGGCCACGAATTAACTGATGCCCTCTTGAGACGCGCCGTCGAAGAAATAGCACAGGGTAACGTTGAGGCAAACTTAGGTGGTCATCTATATAAGAAACGGATCGCCACAAAAGGCAGAGGTAAAAGCGGAAGTGTGCGAACGCTGGTCGCTTACTCGGCAAAGCAAAGAACCTTTTTTCTGTATGCCTTTGAAAAGAACGATCAGAGCAATATTACCCCAAGGGAAAAGATAGCTCTGCAAGAATTAGGCAAATTCTATCTTGGCCTTACCGACAAAGAGTTAACGCTTCGTCTCAAAAACCGGGCGATCATAGAAGTAAAAGAAGAAGGGAGTGAGCATGGACGGTAAAACAATTATGGAAGTCGTGCTGGAAGCAGCAAACGACGCTAAAGCAGACAAAATCACCATGGACAAGCTGGAGAGTTTAGCTCTGCCCCAGGTACAAGCACTGACGCCAGCGCAGATTAGACAGCTACGGGAGCAGTCTAAGTTAAGCCGCAGCGTGTGGGCCAAAGTACTCAACGTGGGAGTTACGACAGCCCAAAAATGGGAGAGCGGTAAAACACGCCCGGATGGCGCGGCGCTCAAGCTGCTTAATTTAGTGCGGACGCACGGGGTAACGACGCTGTTGTAATAGTGATTGTGGCTCAGGCTCTGACGGTTCTGGAACCTGATATAATTAGTGTTGCCGATGGCGACATACAAACTGATACAAGACATTGAGGCCGAGGATCACATCCTGGGGCCGCTAACGCTGCGCCAGTTTATTTTCGCACTGATTGCCGCCTTTTTTGGCTACCTCTGCTTTATCGTGGCCACCAGGGGAGTGGCTTTTCTGCTGATATTATTCGCGCCGCCGGCCCTGTTTTTTGCCTTTTTCGCCTTGCCATTCGGTAAAGACCAGCCGACCGAGATCTGGTTCCTGGCCAAATTGCGCTTTTGGTTACTGCCGCGCAAGCGCATGTGGGATCAGAGCGGCGTCAAGGAGCTGGTGACTATTACCGTGCCTAAAAAGGTCGAGCAGGTGCTGACCGATGGCTTGAGCCAAACAGAGGTCAAAAGCCGCTTGCAGGCCCTGGCTAACACCATTGACAGCCGCGGCTGGGCCGTTAAAAACGTTAACGTTTATACACCGCAAGTAGTGGTTGGTGGTAGCGATTCCGATCGCTTGCTTGATCTGAGCAGCTTCCCGCAGGAGGTGCCGGCTGACGCTACTCCGGCGTCTGACGACATTCTAGATAACAGCAGCCCGGTCGCCCAGCAGATGGACGCCATGGTTAGCCAATCCGTTCAGGCCCACCATCAGAAGCTGATGGAAGAGTTAAATAGGCCTGAGCCTACTGCCGCTGCGGCCCCGGCCGGCCACTGGTTTATGTCGCCCTCAGCGGCCCAAGACCCGGCCATGCCGGCAGCGCTCCCCCTGATGCCGGCGGCGCCCCTGTCTGTGCCGGCTCCTTTGCCAAATCCTGTGCCAAATTTTGTGCCGGCTCCTCTGGTACCGCTGCCTAGCATGCCGTCGTACAGCTACACACCGCCGCCGGTTGCTCCGGATGTTCCAGCCGGCAGCTTGGCTAACGAAGATCAGTTAACCAAGGAACTGAAGAGCCATGCCACAAAGGGCGCCGCCTACGGCCACATGCGCACCTTGCGGCCGTTGAGCGACCAGCCAGTGGCTTCGCCTGCGCCGGCCGTTAGCGCTGCTCCTGTACCAGTCCCGACTGATCCAGATATACTGGCCCTAGCTGGCAACAACGACCTTAATGTCGAAACGCTGGCCCGCCAGGTGCACAAAACCCACAAAGACAAGGGTAGCGCTGATCCTAACGAAGTAGTGATTTCACTCCATTAAGTTACGCTTAGTGTTGTGCCTGCCTGTCTGGAGCCCTCTTTTTGTAATTTTGAGTTTTTCACGAAATTCTGTTAATCGGCAAATCTCTAAGGTGTTAAAATAAACAGTTTCACAAAATTCCGTTAAAAACTCAAAATGCCGAAAACGTTCAACCAAGAACCCTGTTGTAAATTTTAAGGGTTTAGAGGCGGCCAAGGCGCCGGCCTGGCCGGATGGTATGTGGATTTGACATTGGTGGCAGCGATGACAGCCGAGGCTGATCCTGCTATACTAACCATAAACGAAAAGGTGGGCGCCGTCAGCGAACATGAATCCTCAAACAAATAATCCAGACCCCTTGGCAAACGGGCAGCCGGTGGCTGTGCCTTTTCAGCCTGGCGAGGTTTCGATTCAACCGGCCGGCTTGCCGCGTGCCGAAGGTCAGCGCTTCGCGGCGCCGATTAGCTTTAGTGGACCAATAAGTACCGGTGAGCCGGTCATTCCCATCCAGCCGCCAGCCCAGCCGTTGACTGTGCCATTGCCGCCGCCAGTGATCCAGCCCCACACCCTGGCACCACCGGTGCCGGTTGGTGGTGTCATGCCGGAGCGGCCAGGCCCGCCTTCGCCGCCGCAACCGGTGGCCACTCAAGCCGCGTCGCCGCAGGCCAAAACCGGTACTGGCGGTACGCCGCCGGTCCATTCGCACAGCACCCAAAACTCTCTGCAAATCGCTGAAATTCGCGACGGCATCGTAATCATGAGTGACGGATCATTTAGAGCAGTGCTAATGGTTAAAAGTATCAACTTCGATCTGATGAGCCAGCAAGAGCAAGAGGCGGTGGAGTATTCCTACCAGGGCTTTTTGAACTCGCTGTACTTTCCGGTTCAGATCTTTATTCGCTCGCAAAAGGTCGACCTGCAGCCCTACATTGAGAAGCTAGATAAAATCCGAACCGAGCACGACAACATGTTGCTGGCGCTGATGATGGAGGATTATATCGGCTACATTGATGCCCTTAGCCAACAGACCAACATCATGGACAAGAAGTTTTACATTGTGGTTCCTTTCTTCCCTGTGGTTGACGCCCAGCAGGCGCTGACCCAAAGCAAGAACTTCCTAACCGGCTTGGGCAGCCTGTTCAACAAGCAAGACAAGCACGTGGTGATCAACGAGGCCGATCTGGAAAACGCCAAAACCGAGCTGCGCAACCGGGTGCAGGCGGCGCTGGCCGGCTTGCAACAGTGCGGTATTCAAGGCCTGCCGCTCGACACCCAAGAGCTGATCGAGCTGTATTACGACTCTTACAACCCCGACACGGCTACCCGCCAACAGCTCAAGAATTTCGACCATTTGACGGCCGACATTGTCACCAAAGGGCAGGGCGCCGCACCGCAGGCCCACTTGCAGAGGGAGCTTAACTGATGCTTGGCAAGAAGAAGCAAGCGGTCGACCCGGTGGCTGTGGCCCAAGCCCAGCGGGCCCGTGAAGAACAAGAAGTGCAGGCCGCTTTTCAAAAGGGCATTACGGCGCTACGCGACTTTATTGCACCGAGCTCGCTGGAGCTTAAAAGCACCTACTTTCAGCTGGGCACGCGTTACGCCCGCACTTTTTACGTGTTTGGCTACCCGCGCCAGGTCTACACCGGCTGGCTAAGCGGCCTGGTTAACGTTGACGAGGTGGTCGACATTAGCATGTACATTTACCCGGTCGAAAGCCAGGTGGTACTAGAGAACCTGCGCAAGAAGGTGACGCAGCTGGAGGCCGGCATTCAAATCGACAGCGAGAAGGGGCGGGTGCGCGATCCGGCCAAGCAGGCCGCCATTCTCGACGCCGAAGAAATGCGCGACAAGCTGCAGGTCGGCGAAGAACGCTTCTTCCGTTTTGGCCTGTACTTCACCTTGTACGCCGGCAGCATGGAAGAGCTGGAGTTCGTCTCTCATAAAGTCGAGTCAATGCTCGGCCAGCAGCTGGTTTACAGCAAGCCGGCCACTTCGCAGCAGGAGCAGGGCTTGAACAGCACCGTGCCGCAAATGGTCGACCAGCTGCAGATCCGCCGCAACATGAGCACCGGCGCTTTGAGCACCAGCTTTCCCTTCACCAGCGCCGACTTGTCGCAAGACACCGGCATTTTGTACGGCATCAACATGCACAACTCCGGTCTGGTTATTTTTGACCGCTTCTCGCTGGAAAACGGCAACTCGGTGGTCTTCGCCAAGTCGGGCGCCGGCAAGTCGTTCCTGGTTAAGCTGGAAGCATTGCGCAGCATGATGTTCGGCACCGAAATTTTTATCATCGACCCCGAGAACGAGTACCAGCGCATGGCTGACGCCGTTGGCGGCGCTTACGTGCGTCTTAGCTTGAACTCTTCCACCAGGATTAACCCGTTTGATTTGCCGAAAGTAGTTGACGCCGAAGAAGCCGACAACGCCTTACGATCTAACTTGATCACGCTGCATGGGCTACTGCGCCTAATGATGGGCGGCGCCCAGATTCAGATGCAAGGCGGCGGCATGATGCCGGCCCTGGCGCCCAGCGAAGAAGCCGACCTCGACGCCGCGCTAATCGAAACCTACGCTAAAGCCGGCATCACCAACGACCCGTTAACGCACACCGCCCAGCCGCCGACCATCGCCGACCTCTACGACACGCTGCTGCACATGGGCGGCACCGGCCCGCAGCTGGCGCAGCGCCTGCGCAAGTACACCAGCGGCACCTTCGCCGGCATTTTCAGCCAACAGAGCAATATCGACATCAATAATCCGCTGGTGGTGTTCAACCTGCGCGACCTGGAAGACGAGCTGCGCCCTGTCGCCATGTATATTGTGCTGAACTTTATCTGGAACAAGACCAAGGCCGACCAAAAACGTCGCTTGCTGGTGGTCGACGAGGCCTGGCAGCTAATGAAGTACGAGGATTCGGCCAACTTCTTGTTCTCGCTGGCCAAGCGGGCCCGTAAGTACAACCTGGGCATCACCACGGTGACGCAAGACGTCGAAGACTTTATGGGCTCGCGCATGGGCCGGGCGATTGTGGCCAACGCCTCAATGCAGTTCTTATTGAAGCAGTCGAGTTCGGCCGTCGACGTGCTGACCGATGTTTTCAAGTTAACTAGCGAGGAGCGTAAGCGTCTTAGCCAGTTCCCGGTCGGCCAGGGCCTGTTTTTTGCCGGCCAGAACCATGTGCACATTCAGGTGGTGGCCAGCCCGACCGAGACATCGCTGATCACTACCAATCCGGAGCAGGTCCAACAGATCAATGCTGCCGCGGCGGCCGGCCCGGCAGCGGCCGGCGAATTCAACCAGCCGACCGGCACGATCGACCTGGGCAACCGCCTGGCGCCCGGCAGTTCCGGCACCAGCGCTTAAGCCTTGCAGGCGTGCATCGTTTTGTAGTACAATGTATGCACTATGAATAGTACGGCCCTGACCATCAGAACCGATCCTAAGACCAAAAAGGCCATAGCAGACTTTGCGGCCTCTGTTGGCCTGTCTACCAGCGCCTTCGCGACGGCCATCCTTAAGCAAGCCGTGCGGGAGGGCCGTGTGGTATTAAGTCCTGCTCTGGAACCCACGCCGTATCTAGAGAAAATCATGCGTCAAGCAGATAAGGACATAAAGAAAGGCACAAACCTATCGCCGGTATTCGACTCGGTTGATGACATGTTCGATCACCTTGAAAAGACTGCCTAAAAGTCATGAAGGTGCGCTATCTTAAATCTTTCCAAAAGCAAGTAGTAAAGCTGCAACCGGCCCAAACTAACCGGCTCAAAGCTGCGCTGTTGCTGTTCCAGATCGAACCAGACCACCCAGACCTTTACAATCATCCTCTTACTGGTAACTGGGCGGGTTATCGCTCGATTGCCTTCGGAGGAGACTTACGGGCGCACTACAAAATGGTTAACGACATTGCGGTTTTCGTGGCTTGCGGCAGACACAGCCAGCTCTATAAATAGCTCCGCGCCCGGCAGCTCCGGCACCAGCGTTTAAGCCGGCCTTCAGACAAGGGTAAACTCGACCGTTTTAAGGTATAATGGTAAACGTAAGAATTAAGACTTAGGTGAAAAACCAACATGGCAAATCAGGTCTATGACCCCAGGGCCGACGAAGAACGTGCACCAGAATCTGATGATCTAAGCCCAGAACACGGCGCCGCAGCCGGCAAACCTTATGATCCGCGTGGCCACGATGTCGCGGCCGGTAACTCATCTGACCCTCGCGGGGACGGACTTAGTGATGTCCGACAAGCCGAAAATAGCCCCGGCCTTTATAACCCAAAGGGTGACAAAAGCGAAAACCCAAGCGGCCTCAAGGGTTCTGAGGAATCAACTGGCGGAGGCGACACCGTTGGGAGTGGCTACAACGACGACAAGGAACCAACCAAAAGACAAAGAGCTAAGGCGGGTTGGGCCATACTCAAAAATCGCAAAGTCCTTGTTGGGGGTGGTAGTGGCATCATAATTAGCGTAATCGTAGCTTTTCTATCTCTAAGCTCTGGTCCGCTGGAGTTTATTCACATTGCCCAGCTGCTCGAAAAGTTCCATTTCTCGGCCCAACAAGACGGTGAAGCCAGCCGACTTATGAAAATAGCTCGCTTCATTAACGACCCGTCAAAACCTCAAAACACCCGTCTAGGCATAATAGGCAATGCAGTAGCTAACAATTTGGAGGCCAAGATTCACGACGCCACCGGCCTAAATAATAAGTACAATAGCCAGACTGGTAAGTTTGAGGGGTACTCAGTTGACCCGAAACATGAAAACTTTAAAGATAAGACCAACCAGCAAATTATAGACGAGCTCGTAAGCACCTACGGCATAAACGAATCACAGATTACCTTAACGCCCCAGATAAAAGGGGCGCCAGAAGTTAGCTTTAACCCGGATACCGGCGGTTCGGCTTTAAATCCTATAAACACCGTAAAGAGTTATCGTAACCAAACCGGCTTTGCCCGTTCTTTACTGGGGAAAGCAGGCTTGAGCAAGGTTTCAGCCTGGGCCGGCACCAGGGTACTAACCAAAAGAGCTGGCTGGACCTTTCACCCGATAAAGGCACTAGATTCGGCGTATCAGCAACAGCTTTTAAAAGGCGGCAAGAAGGTGTTTGATAAGCTTAAAGAGCAGTTCAATAGTCAAGAGACTAGCTCAATAGCTAGTGACACCACCGCCCCCCCAAGTACGCCAGAAAACAGTAATGAACAAGGTCCAAATGGCCAACCCGCAAATGACTCTAACAGAACGAGTGCGGCCAACGCCGGCAATAGCGTCCAAGCCGATCCATCCGAGACTAATGTTAAGGCCAAGATTGCAGGTGGCGGCGCCGCCTTAGTTGGTGTTGCCTGTGTCATGCATGGCATTGATGAAAGCGTTCCGAAATTAAGGGAAGCGAAGGTTATATTTCCTATGATGGAATTTGCCGGCCAGTTTATAAGTCTTGGCAGCCAGGCGCAAAGCGATCAAGACATAACCACGGCCCAGCTTGGCTTATATAAACCGTTCCTAGATGGCACCAACAGCCAAGGCCAGGTTACTTCAACCTGGAATCAAGCCCAGAGTATCCAGGCCGAGCTTGGCGAGCCGCAAAACGGCCCTGATCTTCCTAAGAGCGCTCAAGTGTTTAACGCTGGGGTGCCCTTCGGATTTATCGATGGAATTCCCGGGCTGGGCGGCATTTGCAGTATTTTGGGAAGTCCACTTGGCCAAATTGCTGGCACAATCCTTTCGCCTTTCGCAACGGCCTTTCAGTCAGTTGCGATCGGACCATTAATCTCGGATTTTACCGGTTGGTTATCTGGTGTGCCGATAGACATTCTTAAAGGTGCTGGTGCTGTGGATGGTAACTACATTAACTACGGTGCCAGGGCTGCGGCTGACCAGCAGTATGCCTCGGCGGGTGGCACGACCATGAGCTCAAGCGACGAGTCCAACCTAAAAAATACGACTGTGGCGCTCGATAACAAGGATTTCCAATCAAAAAGCCTGGCTTATCGTATCTTTAATCCCGACGACGCTCAGAGCCTGGCTTCTAATATTATGGATAATTATGGCTCGAGCGGCATTGCTCAAGGCTTTGCCAGCATGTTCCATAGTTTTGGCAGTATATTTACGGCCGCTTTAAGGGTGCCGGCTACTCTATTCTCTGGCATTACGCATGCCGCAAGCCAGCCTTATGATTACCATGGCTTGCAGAAGGTTGGCTTCACGGCGGCCGACTTAGCTAATCCGCTGTTTGATAATTCGTTTCAAAATGGCTGTGATGTAACAGGTGGATGTAAAAAGCCAGATGGCACGCCGGTTGGCCCCACAATAAGCCAAAGCGTCCTAGGAGATCCGGCGAATCCAAACCAAGCAAACAAAGACGTAATTACCAAAGTTAATACCTGTTTTGGCGACACGATCTCTAATGACGGCACTATGTGGAACATTGACTACGGCTCAGCGCCCCTGGACATGTATAGCGACGCTTACACTTCAGCTAATTGCGACAGCCATGACACGTCGTGGATGCGCGTTCGCTTCTGGATACTCGATACCCAAACCTTGGAAGGCTATGACTGCAGCCAAAGCAACTCCTCGACAGCCGACCAATCTTGCACGGACATTGGCTTCAACACCTCTGGATCAGGCAGCAGCTCAACTACCACAGCCCCGACAGCCTCCAGCCCCGCACCTACGGGTAGCGCAAAAGATTTGGCCGCACAGCTCCTACCTTACATTAGTCAGAAAAAAATATCTTGTAATAACCAAGCTAGCGACTGCCCCGACATTCAAAATACAGCTAATGGTGTAAGTATAAAAGGTGGACAGGGCTGCCAAGTCGATTCACTACAACCAGGATTATTGGGCATGTTATTAAAGCTAGTGCAGATGGGTCATACGTTTGTTCTTTCGGCAATATGTAGTGATCATTCTAATGATGGCTTGGGTGGACATGCTGGTGGTCGAGCGGCTGATTTCAATATAATTGATGGGGTGTTTATGGGGCCCGACGATGTGCCCTGGGACAGTACAAAAATTGCAGCTGGACAAAAACTTGATCAAGACATCGCCTCATTCATGCCTAAAAGTACCGGTTTTGGCCAGATACAGTGCCACCCAGCTTTCCCTTTTTTGAGCGGCTTTAATACTTTTAACGACACCTGTCATCACCAACACATACAAGTAGAGAACTAAATAAATGCCAAGTATTGCCCAGCATACGCCTAAGGCCACTTTTATGAAGCGAGCGTTGTGCTTAATTGCAGTGGTGCTTTTGGTGTCTCAGCCTTTTATGTTTAAAGGCTCCGCTTCGGCGACCGGTCTGTGCGACAGCCAAAAAAAGGTTTTTGCCGATGGCATCCCCTACTTCAACTCCTGCACATGTGATTCCTCTTCAAGCACACAGACGCCTGCAACTAACCCAACAGGAGGGGCTACAGGATCTGTATATATGTTGGGCGACTCTATAACCTTTGGCTCTAAGGATGATTTGGCGAGCGACTTTAAGCAAGCCGGCTACAGCTCGTCATACATTTCTGCTCGCGTATCCCGCTCTTTATCCAGTCCGGGTAGTTCAGTTACTAGTGACGGTACGGCCGATAGCTATCATGCCGGGCTTGACCAGTTAGATGTAGACAAAAGCAAGATCGCCAGTTCAGACACCGTAATAATGGCTCTGGGTACAAACGCCGAGATAAACGGCTCTTTTCATGACAACGTAACGAGCGCCATAAATAAGATCAAGGCGGCCAACCCCAATGCAAACATCTATTGGGTCAACATATTTTCTAACGTACCTGACCATAAAGCCGCCTACAATAGTACCCTCAACTCTCTTTCTTCCAGCCTTGGGTTTACGGTTATTGACACGACTGGCGCAAACATAAGCCTATCGGGTGATGGCATACACCCAGACACAAACGGTCAACAAACGTATGCTGATCTGGTTGCAAAAGCCGTTTCCAGCAGCACTACTCCCGCGCCTGCACCAGACACTAGCAGTGCGTGTGCCTGTACTGCAGGTGCAATAGATAGCAGCAGCGCTTTGGTGGGTAATAATAATGTCCAAAAGGCCTGGAACTTCTTCAAGAGCCAGGGATTGAACGATGCCCAAACGGCGGGTATCTTAGGTAATTTACAAGATGAATCGGGCCAAAACATTGACCCGGAAATAAATCAAAATGGCTCTGGTGATAGCCAGACTCAACCGAAAACCGGCGGTGCCGACGGCTGGGGTATTGCTCAGTGGACCTACCCTTCCCAAGACTTTGACCAGTTAATTAAGCAGTACAAAATTAGTGGTCCGGGCAACGAACTAGCCACCCAGCTTAATCTAGTGTTGGCTCAAATGAAAGATGTTAGCCCCACTGGCGTTAAGGATACTTTCTCGGCCATAAAACAGATTAATGATCCCGGTCAGGCCGCCGCTTTCTTTGATACTAATTTTGAAGGTGGCGTGTCAGGCGGCCGCGTCCAAAACGCAACTACTTTATATGGTCAGCGCGGCCAGCTTAACCAATCAAGCGGCTCAACAGGTGGCAGCACTGGTGGAAATGCCACTGGCGCCTCAACCACTACTAGTGACATATTAGAGGGGCATAAATTGCCTGCCACGGTTGGCGGTACTGGCGATGAAGCTCCAGTGGATAGTAGCGGCCATCTGACAGTTGGTGTTGGAGCTGTCACATTTAGTCAGTTCGCCTCTCTTGGGCAAAACTATCGTGATTATTACATAACTATGCGTTGGCGTTACGCCCTGTGGAATTGGGACGGCACTAATACGAGTGGCCCGGAAGACTCCAGCTGGTATGGCCAGAAACCCCGACTGGTGCTAGTGACTAATCCACGAAACCATAAAAGCATTATTGCGGATATTATGGAGAGCGGCCCAGCACCATGGACGGGTGTAGATACCCAATCCAATAACACGCCGAAGGAGGGCTGGACTAACCCGCAAGACGGTACGCCTTCAGGTTATACTGGCCGAGTCTCTGGCTTCCCACCGCCAGCCATTCAGGCACTCGGCGCTAGTCAGACTACCAGCGATGGCTCAGGTGACAAACTAGAGTATGCTTGGGCGCCTGATCAAACCGCCCAGCCAGGCCCAACCACTCTTCAAGTTAATGGAACGGGCGGGGGGTCTGGTGACTGTAGTAGTAGCGGGGGTGTAAATGGCGGCGCCTATCAGAACCCCTTTAAGGATATACCCAACATCAGACCGGAGGGTATAGACGCAGGGGTAGATTATGTGGGTGATGGCCCTGTACACCCTATTGGTCCGGCAAAAGTAGCCGTATCAGAGCCTAACTCTCCTTGGCTATACGGTAATTACATAAGCTACACATTAACAAGTGGTCCAGCTGTCGGTAAAACCGTCTATGTTGCAGAAGACTGTACTGTAAATACTGCTCTACACCAAGGACAGGTCATAGGCCCATCCGACACTGTTTGTACCCTAAACAGTAAGCGCACTGGCCTTGAGACTGGGTGGGCCAATGCAAATAATGATTTGCCACTGCCATACACAGATCATTGTTATTACCTGGTCAATCCGTCACTGCCAAAGACCTCAACCGCCTATGGTGTAAACTTCAACAAGTTGATGGTTAGTCTTGGCGTGCCTAACGCCAGCTTATTAGGCGGGCCGGTAACGTGTACTTTGCCAAGCGGATGGCAGCCACAATGATGCAATATAAGTGGAGGCTCTTATGAAGAAACGTTATTTAATAATTGGTGCACTATTAGTTTTTATCTTTGTTTTAGTTGCTATCTTTACTCGTCCGCCTAAACCTAAACAAGTCGCCATCTATAAGGCCAGCTCGACTGCGAGCAATATACAATTCCCTTACTTAGCTAGTTCTAAAACTATAGACTTTTTTACCGGCTCCGGCTTCGCCGCCTACGATACGAGCGCTGGAACTACAACTACATTAAGCCCACAGTTTATATTGCCGAGTGTCAGTTCGATGAGCTGGTCAAGTAGCGGTGCTGTTTTCCAAGCCAGCGGTTATACGCCCGCTGATGATCTCTATCAAGTGCTGCTTAACGACAACCAGCCGCTTAATCAGAGCTATTGGTGGAGCTATAGCTTAAGTAGCCAAAAGATTAGCTTAATTTTGCTCTCTGGCTCATCTAAAACGATAGGAGATGCCTTAGAAAATAGTTCAGGGGCAAACTATGCTTACCTTTGCAATGATGGATCAGTTTATTTATCTGATAGTCCTGGCAGAGCAATAGTTAAGGTTAGCCCGAGCTCAAAGATCGTACAGCTCAGCGGCAACACCTTAACTATAGAAGGTGGCAATAGTTTGGAGCAGGTTGATACGCAAACTGCTGTAACAAAAGTTTTAGTCAATGGGCGTGCCCAGATACAAAATGCCTACGTGTCGGCCGATAGTCAGACTATAGCTTATACGGCTTCAACTAATCAAGGTTCGAAAGGAGAAACTCCAGGCAGCTTGTACTTGCTAAATCCTGCCTCGCATAGATCACACAAAATATTATCTGGCTTTGAGGGTTTTATGAGTGGAGGTGGCGGCAACCTTTATGTAGGTTATAGTGACAACAATAGTGTGGTGCATTTTGAGTACTACCCCTTGAAGGGTCAATCTTTGGCATACAGTATAGGCACAATACTAGATAGAGACGCCACACTTAGTAATATACTACCCTTAAATACCAACAATATATTTGTTGACTCATCGCGAAACACTCTCGTAAAAGCCTCGACTCGGCCGAGCAATACCTTAAACCCTATTAATAATAGCTACTTAATAGCTGGAGACTTCTATTTTGATGGTTTTGAAATACACTTTAACCCTTCTCAAAATACCTACGAAATTGACATAACCAAAAACCCATTTTCGCAATACCAAGCAAACGCTCTCGCCTATATAAGTTCGCAAAAAATAGATCCTAACCAGATTATTATAAATTGGCGAGCTGGTGATGGGGTTACAAATATCAATCCTGGCGTAGTTGGCTCTTCACCGCAGGCCACTACAAATAGTCCAAATGAATAGTGTCTCTACGCTCTAGCCTAAGGCGATCACGTTGGTGTGGCTGGTGAAGTTTTTGGTGACGAGGTCGGCGTCGGTAGTGGTTATGAAGGTTTGGTAAGGCGCCAGGTAGTCGGTTAGGGCGTGGCGGCGGCGGCCGTCGAGCTCGCTGAAAACGTCGTCGAGCAAGAGTAGGGGAGTGCTGTCGCGGGCGGCTTCGAGCAGTTTAAGTTCGAGGATTTTGAGCGCCAGCACCACGGTGCGCACCTCGCCGCGCGAGGCTGCCGCCTGGGCCGGGTGATCATCAAACGAAACCACCAGGTCTTCGCGGTGCGGGCCGCTGCCGGTGAAGCCGCGCAGCCGGTCATCGGCCAGACTCGACTCCAGCTTTTTCAGGAAGTGGCTCTCGTAGTGCTCGGGTGGCCAGCGGCTGTCGTAGCGCGCCGCCACCTTACCGCGCGATTTTGATAGCTTTTTATACAAGGCGCCTAGGTCTTTATTTAGGTTATCGACTAGGCCAGTGCGGGCCCTGACTACCTGCCCGGCCAGCTGGCTTAGCCGGATATTCCAGGGGAAGATTTGAGTTTCGCTGGCGCCGTGGCGTGGCTGTTTGAGCAGGCTGTTGCGCTGGGCTAAGGCCCGTCGGTATTGGCGCCGTAAACTGCTGTAGCCCGGTGTAGTTTGTTCTAACAAGTCATCCAGGTAGTCGCGGCGCCGGTCAGGCCCACCAACAAAGAGCTGTAAATGGTTCGGCTCAAACAACACCACCGGCAAGCTGTGTGCCAGGCTAAGACGCCTATAGCTTTTCCCATCTAATTCGAAGCTTTTACTGGGCGGCTCGACCATAATTTTAACCGTGCGCTGGGCGCTGTTTTCGTGGTGGCCGTCTATGCGGGCCCAGGGCTGGCCAAACCCAATCAGCTCGGGGTCGCTGGCTCGGTAAGACGAACCGCGGGCCAGCACCAAAATCGCCTCTAATAGGTTGGTTTTGCCGCTGGCATTGGGCCCAACCACAATGTTGACGCCCGGGCTAAGCTCAAACGACTCGTCTTTATAAGATCTAAAATGCTGTAGCCGTAAGTCGGTGATCATTCCTTAATTAAACCACGTTATATGCTCTAGCAACTTGACTAAGTTGACTTAGTTAAGTTGATTTGTTATACTGCCTTCTATGAAAGCTATCCCTATCCACGAAGCTAAAGCTAATTTGAGCAAGTATATTCAGCAGGCCAAGGCCGGCAAGCCCGTTTATATTGGCGCCCGCGGCGAAACCGAGGTGGTACTTACCGCCGTTCCTAAAAAGAAGTCCGGCAGCAGCTTATGGGGCAGTATGAAGGGCCAGTTTAATTATAGCGATGAGGAGTGGGACAAAGCTACGCGCCTTGTAAATGAGGATTTCGAAAAGAGCGAGATCTTTCCCGATGCTGATTGACACCCATATATTGGTCTGGATTCTGGAAAGCAAATTGGCTAAGCTTGGTACTCTGGCTCGGGATAACATCAATAATCAGCCGATTGTGGTATCTGTTGCCACACTAATAGAAATAGCTGTAAAAAAACGCAAGGGCAAGCTAGACGCACCCGATACCTTAACTATTTTAGCTAACTTAGCATCTAATAATATTGAGGTACTAGATATTCAGCCGGGGCATGTTATCAACCTGCCGAGTTTAGAGACTATAAAGCACGCCGACCCATTTGATTTGCTCCTAATTTCTCAGTCCGTTTCCGAGAGTCTTCCTTTTTTGACTTCTGACTCTAAGATTCTTGGAGCTTATATTCCGAACTTGCGGCTGATCGACGGCCGACGCTAGCTCTTGAGGGGCATGATGATGTGCTTGTAGTCGGGGTCGCCAGGGCTCTGTAAGAGGGTCGGCTCCAGTTTGCCGTTAAAGCTAAATACTACTCCGTCGCCCAACATAACAGACAGCGCGTCAAGCAAATAGCGCGAGTTAAGGGTTATATTGCCATTGCCGATAACTTTGGCTGGCGCCGTGGCGTTATTCTCACCCAGTTGCGAAGCGGCCGAGCGGATACTAAGCTGCTGCTTGGCTTCGTCTAGCTCGATAGTGACACTGCCGGCACTTTCGCGGGCAAACAAGCTGGAAACTTTGGTTACACTAACTAAGTCGGCCTTTTTAAGGCTGGCTGTAGTGGCAAAACTACTAGGGATTAGTCTTTGGTAGTCCGGATATTTACCGTCAATCAACCGGGTAACCAGCTCGACGTCTCCAGCCTTGAATAGGGCCTGCTGGTCGTCGTGAGTGATGTTGATGTCGGCTTCATCATCTCCTAAAGTTCTGAGCAAGTCATGCATAGCCGAAGCTGGCACCAATAGTTTGATGTCTTGTTTTTGGGGGCCTAACTGTTTTTCGGCTAAACGATAGCTGTCGGTGGCGGCCATGTGTAATTTGCCGTCGATAGTTTGTAGTAGTACTCCTGTTAAGACCGGCCGCGTTTCATCATTACTGGCGGCAAAACCGATTTGTTGTAGCGCCCGTTTGAAAGTCACACCATCAACCTTCCATTTATTTCCGCCTTCAATAGCCGGCATGACCGGAAAATCATCAGCCAGTATGCCGTTAATTACCGACTGGTATTGGTCGGTGTTAATATGCAACTTGGTATCTTTTAGCTCGATATTTATCACGCCGTCTGGCAGGCTGCCCACAAAATCTTGCGTTAGGCGGGCCGGTACGGTAATCGAGCCTTCGGTTGAGACTTTGGCACCAATGAAGTGGGTAATGGCAATGTCTAGATTGGTGGCCGATAGGCTTAAGCGGTTCTGGCTGGTACGGATTAGAACATTAGCTAGGATTGGCAGCGTTCCACGGCTATTAGCCACTTTGGCTACGGAGTTTAAGGCGCGGTTTAGGTTTTCGCGGGTAACTTGCAGTTTCATAATAGCTCCTTGTTACTATTAATTATTAAAGAACTTAGTAGTAGCTTGTTATAGGGCCTGTGTATTCTGGGTAAAAGAATACTGCCAACAGATGGAAATTCACTTAATTCATAGTGGAAAAGCCCTAGTAAAACCAGGCCGTATTCTTGGGTAAAAACCAGCCAGTTAGCCACAACCAGCCTGAATGGTTTTAGTGGGCCTGTGGCTAAGCCCGGGTTTATACCAGCACCATTCAACAACTTAAACCTGGCTTTTGCACAGCTTTTACGCATATAAATGCTCCCTGATTTCGCTAATAGCCATACGCAAGCTGGCATCGACCCGGGCCTCTCTATCGATTTTACCAACCGAATGGATGGCTGTGGTGTGGTCTTTGCGGCCTAGTTCCTTAGCAATTTTAGGGAAGCTCAAGTTGAGCTCGTTGCGCAGGATGTACATGGCTACCTGGCGCGGCACCACAATATCTTTATCGCGCTTTGGCCCGACAATATCTTCGACTGGGATCTGGAAGTGGCGAGCCGTCCGCTCGATTATTTGTTTAGCGCTTAGGTGTTTCGGCCGAGCTTTACTGACATTCAACAGGCTAGTGGCAATAGATATGGTGGGGTCTAGGCCACGCATTTCACAAAAGGCTAACAGTTGGTTTAGGGCGCCTTCCAGCTCACGGATATTGGTCTGGATGTTGGCGGCCAGGTACTCGACTATTTCATTCTCTAAGTCGGTGCCATGGCTGCCGGCTTTGGTCTGCACAATCGCGCAGCGCGTTTCAAAGTCGGGGATCTGCATATCTATGGCCATGCCGCCGCCAAAGCGCGATTTCAGCCGGTCTTCAAGCCCAACAATATTACTGGGCGGCTGGTCGGAGCTCATGATAATCTGCTTATTGGCCTGATGTAGCGTGTTGAAGGTATGGAAGAACTCATCCTGGATTTTATCTTTACCAGCCAGGAATTGAACGTCGTCAACAATTAATACATCGGCGGATCGATAATAGTGGGCGAAGTCGGTGGCCGTGCGGCTGCGCAAGGCGGCCACGAACTCTTGTACGAACTGCTCGGTGGCAATATACAGGATGTTAGCTTGCGGTGCCCTGGCCTGCAGCGCGTTGCCGACCGCCTGGATCAAATGAGTCTTGCCAATGCCGACCCCGCCATAAACGTAAAACGGGTTGTAGCGGGTGCCCGGCCGCTGGACTATCGCCTGGCAAGCGGCAAAAGCCAGCTCGTTACCATCGCCAACTACGAAATTTTCTAGAGTGTAGCGTTCGTTCAAAGCTGGCCGGAAGTTCCTAGGCCCGGCCTGGGCCGGTCGCTCTAAGCTATGTTGCCCAACGCTTACGGCCGGCTGGGCAGCCTCTTCGGGTTTGGGCTGTTCATCGGTTTTCCGCCCAGCGTGGCCCGGCATCATCTTATAGGCGATCTCTTTAACTTCTACGCCTTGCTTCTTAAGCGTCTCGGTAATCACGCTGGCGTATCTTTTCTCGAGGGTATTACGCACGAAAGGGTTATTAACGCCAATGACGACCCGGCCTTCCTCTTGTTTGAGCAGCTGAGTATTTTTAAACCAAGTGACGTAGTTAGCATGCGATAGACTAACTTCCAGCTCGCCTAAAACAGCCTGCCAAACAGCATCCTTTTGCACCTACGCCTCCTCTTCTGTAGGGATTGAGTATAGACTACAAACGAAAGGTTTTCCACAGAGACTTTTATAATTTAATCAGGATTTAATGGTTAGGCCAAACGGAGGTCGGGTTTTCCACAGTTATGCTTCCTATCTGTTAATCTGTGGATACTACCGCGGTTTTCGTGGATAACCAAGCCGCGATTGCGGGGTAAACATTGTTAAAACCACATACCCTTGTTGGCGTACGGCTGCATCTCTGTGCCCGTTTTCAGCCTTTTTAGTTTTTAACGGAATTTTGTGAAACCGTTTATTTTAACACCTTAGGGATTTGCCGATTAACAGAATTTCGTGAAAAACTTAAAACCAGTAATTCTTTAGATAAAATGCCCCCGTTGTAGAAAAGTCTTGGCACGTCTTCGGGGGAGTCGGCCGCTTAAGAGCAGTGATTAATGATGTCGGATTTACAAACAGGGGTGAATAAGGTACAATCGCTTAATGCCCAAAGGAACTTATCAGCCCAAGAAACGATCACGCTCACGCGAACATGGCTTTATGAAGCGCATGGCTACTCGAGCCGGCCGCTCGGTGCTCAAGCGCCGCCGCACTAAGGGCCGCGCCAAGCTAACAGTTTAGGATTAGCCGCTATATGATAATGCGGCGCCACCGCTTTCATGGCTACGGCAGCCTGAAAAGCACCTACAGCCGCGGCCAGACCGTCCGTGGCGGTCTAATTAGTTTGAGATTTGCCCGGCGTGACCCGGGCCGGCCCTACCGGGTGGCCGTGGTGGTCAGCCGCAAGGTCAGCAAATCGGCCGTCATCCGTAACCGCATCAGGCGGCGTATCTATGAAGCCATCCGACGCCAAGCGGCCAGTATTGCCCCCGGCACCGACCTTATTTTCACGGTTTACGGTGAACAGCTGGCTACTATGGAGGCCGCCAAGCTGCAGAGCCTAGTGGCCGAGCTATTGCAAAAAACCGCCAAACCGTAGGCGGCAACACCGGTCAAATGGTATAGTATAGCCTAAGCATGTTTACGACGTTAATAGTCAAACCGATTTTTAACCTATTGGTGCTGATTTATGCCGTCTTGCCGGGCCACAACTTCGGCCTGGCCTTGATCATATTCACAATAGTTGTACGCCTCTTAATGTGGCCACTGGTTAAGAAGCAGCTGCACCAGGCCAAAGCCATGCGTCAGTTGCAGCCGGAGATCAAGCGCGTCAAGCAGGCCGCCAAGGGTAACCGCCAGCAAGAATCGCTGATGATGATGGAACTGTACAAAGAGAAGGGCATAAATCCTTTCTCTACCTTCCCAATACTGATTGTTCAGTTGCTGATTTTGATCGGCCTCTATAGCGGCCTACGCCGGGTAATTACCGATCCGCACGCCATTATCAGTTTTGCCTACCCCGGGCTACAGCATCTGAGCTGGTTAAAGCAGTTATCACACAACATCCACCGGTTCGACAACACCCTGTTCGGCGTGGTTGATCTTAGCCGGGCGGCGCTAGGCAAAAGCGGTGTTTACTGGCCGGCTATGATCATAGTGCTCGGCAGTGCCGTAGCCCAGTTTTATCAAAGCAAACAGCTGCTGCCAGACACTAAAGACCAGCGCGGCCTGCGCGACATCTTGCGCCAGGCCAGTAGCGGCAAACAGGCCGACCAATCCGAGGTTAACGCCGCCGTGGGCCGCAGCACCCGCTATCTGTTGCCGGTGATGATTTTTATTTTTACGGTTAATATTGCTTCGGCGCTGAGCCTGTACTGGCTGGTCGGCGGTATCGTGGCCTATATTCAGCAAGCTATTGTGCTACGAGGCGACGAGACCGAAATGGAGGCTATCGCCGACAAACCGTCGAAGAATGTCAAAGACATTCCTGAAGCCGAGGTCGTAGAAATACCAACCGCCGCTAAAGCCGCTAAGAAATCCTCCAAAAAGAAGTCGGCTAAGAGGAGGAAGCGATGAACGGTTCCATGGAGGAAGCCATTTTGTTCGCCAAAAAGTACCTGGAAGACCTGCTGTCTTTCTTTGGCCTGAACACCGATGTTCAGGCCACCAGCGACGACGAAGTCATCCAGCTCAATGTGCCCAGCAGTCACATGAACGGCTTTTTAATTGGCCAGCGCGGCGAAAATATGCGCTCCCTGCAATATCTGACCGGCACGGCTCTTAAAAATAACGATTACGAACACACCAGGGTGAACGTCGATATTGCCGACTATAAAAAACAGCGGGCCGATCGCTTGCGCGACAAGGCCGAGGGCTGGGTCAAGCAAGTGCAGAGCAGCGGTCAGCCGATGGACTTAGAACCAATGAACGCTGCCGACCGCCGTGTGGTCCACCAGCTGGCGGCCGACTACGGCCTGACCAGCGATTCCGTTGGCGAGGGCCGCGACCGCCACATTGTGCTCCAACGGGTCGAAGACTAGTCCAGCCGGCCCACGTTACGCAACGGCGTTTTAATTAGGATGAAGGGCTTGACTGCTTGTTGTGCCAGCTCATTCAGTCGGACTATAGCCTTATTTTGCCAGTACCAGTTATGGTTGCTGTCGATTATGTAAGTCAAGGCGCCACCACCCTGCAGGAATAAAACTAATGCCGCTAAGGCCAGAGCCATTTTTAGACGGACACGGTTGCCGAGCGATTGTCGTAAGGCCAGCGCCAAGATAAGCAGTATGGGCAGGGCAACAGGGAAGATATAGCGGCCCTGGATGGCAAACTTTTGGCCAAAGCGCAGGTAGTCGTGGTAATTATGCAGCCATAGTATACCGGCGTAAGTGAAGCTAACGAACAACAAAAACTCCAGGTGTTCATAGCCCTTGAAGAGGGCTTGCCGGTAGCGGATAAATAATATGGCGCCTAGCCCAAATACCGCCAGCGCGGCGCCAAAAATCAAGGGCAAGGGGTTAACGTTCAAATAATTGGCCTGCGGGCCAGCGCCACCGCTATTAGTAAAGAACAGGGCGACGAACATGCGGTAAGTCCAACTAGTAGCAAACACTACCGGGTCAGAGTTAACCGGATCCCTATGGGCCAATGCGTTTTGCGTTCTTACCCAGTTGGAGTTGGTAGAGCACTGCTGGGCGGTTAAGACCTGGCCGCACGAGGGCGTCAGGGTGTGGTAGCGAATCAGGTTGATGCCGAACATCTGGAAGGATAGGTAAAGGGCCAAGGTCACCGGCAAGAAGCCGACGGACTTACTAACCCAACTTGATTGCCGCCAGCTCTTAGCCGCCAGCGTATCTAAACGAAGCCCCCCGGCCTTTACCGCCCTGAACAGCTGCCAGGCCAGCCACGCTACTATGGCCACAAAAATTGGCAGGAACTCGACTTGGACCAAGCTGGCCAGTAGGCACAGCGCCAGCAGCCAAGCGGCGCGCAGGGCGGGTAACTTTCCTTGCCGCAAGCTATCGTTAATGGTCAAAGTCAGCAATAGTGTTAGTGCCACCAGCGGCATCAGCATATTATCGTAGTTAATCTCGCCCGCCAACAGCGGTACCACCGGTGTTAGCACAAAGAAAAGCAAGGTAGCGTGCACAATAGCCGGCGACACTTTAGTTTTAAGCAGTAGCCGACGGAATAATACCAAACCGCCACCAAACAAAAAGATATTAATAAAACGCAAATCTATAACTTGGATCATCTGGTCGCTGGTAACGGCCGCGATCAGGCGGTAAGGGAAGCTCATCAGGTAGTGGTAAAGGAATGACGGGTCGCGCACAATAGCGCCGGCCGCATCGGTAGCCGCCAAGTGGGCCGGCAAAAAAGGCCCCCATTGGTGGGCATACATTTGGATAATCCCAAAATGGGTATTTTCGTCGAAAACCATGGGGTAGACGGCCGAAAAAGCTATCCAAACCGACTCTATAAAAAACAAGATTAATATGGCCGCGAAAAATTGCGGCGAACGCAGGATTTTTAGGATCTTTGTTTGCAAATTAACCATAAGCTATCTGTAATCCATTATAAACCTTAGCAACAAGCATTGTGTGACTCTTTGCTTAAGGGTTGCTGATGGTGCCTACTCCCCCGAATATACGTCAAGACTTTTCTACAACGGGGGCATTTTATCTAAAGAATTACTGGTTTTAAGTTTTTAACGGAATTTTGTTAATCGGCAAATCCCTAAGGTGTTAAAATAAACAGTTTCACAAAATTCCGTTAAAAACTTAAAAGGCTGAAAGCGTTCAACTAAGAACCCTGTTGTAAATTTTAAGGGTTTCGGCGGCCAGGCTCTGCCAGGAATACTTTTTAACCTGTTCGGCGCCTCTTTGGATGAGTTTTTGGCGCAGGTTTTCATCTACTAAAACCTGGTTGATGGCCTTAGCCATGGCCGCCACATCTAAAGGGTCAAAGTATAGAGCGGCCTCGCCGTAAACTTCCGGCAGGCAAGTGGCATTAGAACTGACTACCGGCGCCCCGTGAGCCATGGCCTCCAGGCCGGGTAGGCCGAAACCCTCGCTCAAACTAGGGAAGACATAGGCGGCGCAATTCTCATACAGCCAGCGCAGCTGCCCCTCGCTGACAAAACCGGCGAAAATAACGTTTTTAATTCCCTGCTGCTTGACCCACTTTTCTAGACGTTCGTAATTGGCATCGGGGTTGCCGGCCAGCAGCAGTTTTAATTGGGGATGCTGGGCTTGAATAAGGGCGAAAGCCTGGCACAGCCTCTGCAAATTCTTGTGCAGCATCGGCCGCCCAACATAAAGCAGGAACTGCTCGCTGGCCAGGCCGCCAACTAATTCGGCGGCCGCTCCAATTTTATCGGCTGCTAGATGAGTGACGGTTATCTTATCGGGGCTAACACCGGTAAAGTCAGCCACGTCGTCTTTTACGAATTGCGAGTAGGTAATTATGGCATTGGTTTTACGGGCCACGCGGCAGTTGAGCCAGCGGTAAACCCGTTGCTTGGTGGCAAAAACCAGCCGGTTTTTAGCCGGGTTCTTAAAGCGGGCCGTGGTTAGGTCGTTCATGGTCGTCACGGTTCGGCCACGGTAGCGCACCGGCTGTTGTACCATGGGGAAGTGCACCAAATCCGGCTTAAGGCCGCGCAATTGCCGGGCAAAGCCCAACTGCTCGCCAAAAGTGAATTCTTTATAAGGGCACTCTACCCTTTGAAAGTTTTTGGCCGAAGGCGCCCAGTCCATATCGCCTGGTTTTAGCAGCACCACGTACTGGTTTTCCGCATCAAGCGGCTGCAGATAGTTAAGCAGCCGTTCCACATAGCGGCCAGTGCTGCTGCGCAGCTCGCGGGCATCAATCACGATTCGGCTCATTGTTAAAGGCCTTGTATATCCAGTCCTTTAATCGCTAGCCTTGTGAGGAGTAGATCATTGGTAATGAACCGCGAAGCGCCACAACTTAAGGCGGTCGCGATATGAAGCGCGTCGGCCGTCTTTAGCTTATGGCTTGATCTTAGTTGAGCGGCTGAAACGGCTAGAGCGGCGTCGATGTCCACCACTTTTATTTGGGCCTGCTCGCATAAGGCGTCAAGCCACTCCCGACTCTCTTCAAAAACTCGCCCTCTAAGTTTCGCCAGGCTTTCGGTATAAACCAATGCCGAAATAACGGCGCTTTCACGCGCCGCGGCATTCAAAGCGGCCCTGGCTGGTTCAAAGAAACGAGGATGCTTATCTAGAACGTATATGAAAACGTTACTATCAAGAGCGATCATGAGAGTTAATCCCACTCTTCGTCGCGCATTTTCCTAAGAGTCGCTACCGGATCGGGCCCCCAAGCGCCTTGAGCAATACCGGCATACTTATCTATAAGGGAGTCTATGCTCCTAGAATTCGCGAGACTATCTTTTTTAAGTATCACGGAGCCATTCTTGCCGGCCCGCACCTTCAATTTTTGACCAGGCTTAATACCGAGCTGCCTGCGCACGGCCTTAGGGATGACTACTTGATACTTGCTGGAAACGGTTACACTCATGCTTTCAGCCTAGCAAAACGTAAAACGTTTGTCAAGAAACGTTGAACGCTTTAAATGGTGATATACTAGGCATTAGCACGCAAAATCTAGACGGAGGACAAGCAGAGCATGGCGAAGCAGGCGCTAATTACCGGAATTACCGGCCAAGATGGCTACCACTTGGCGGAACTGTTGCACGACAAGGGCTACGTGGTTTACGGGCTGATTCGCGGCCAGCAGAACCCTAAAAAACAGCGCGTCGAGCTGGAGCAACCCTACGTCAAGCTGATAGAAGGCGATTTGGTAGACCCGACTTCGCTAGTCAAAGCGATTGAGGTCTCCAAGCCCGACGAAGTTTACAATCTGGCGGCCATTAGCCATGTTGGCTACTCCTTTAAGGCGCCGCAGTTAACGGCCCAGGTCACAGCCACCGGCGTGCTTAACATGCTGGAGGCCATCCGCGTCTCTGGCGGTACTAAGACCATCCGTTTCTACCAGGCTTCGACCAGCGAAATGTTCGGCGGCCTCGACTACAACCGGCCAGGCGCCGGTTACGACGAAGACTCGCTGTTTCACCCGCGTAGCCCCTACGGCGTGGCTAAGCTCTACGGCCACTGGATCACTAAAAACTACCGCGAAAGCTACGACATGCACACCAGCTGTGGTATTTTGTTTAACCACGAAGGGCCGCGCCGCGGCGTGGAGTTCGTCACTCGCAAGATCAGCAACGCCGTAGCCCGCATTAGCCTGGGCAAGCAAGACCACATCGAGCTGGGCAACCTGGAGCCGAAGCGCGACTGGGGCTACGCCGGCGATTACGTGGAGGGCATGTGGCGGATGCTGCAGCAGGCCGAACCAGACGATTACGTGCTGGCCACCGGCGAGACGCACACCATCGGCGAGTACCTAGACCTGGCCTTCAAGCAGATTGGCATTGATGACTGGAAGCCTTACGTTAAGCAAAACCCGGAGTTTATGCGCCCGGCCGAAGTCGACATTCTGCTGGGCAACCCGGCCAAAGCCGAGCGCGTACTGGGCTGGCAGCGCCAGGTCGACTTTCCCGGGCTAGTCAAGATGATGGTCGACTACGACCTCGGTTTGGAATCGGCCAGCGCCCAAATCACGACCTAGCCTCGGGCGCTTACTACAAAATCGAACCCTTGGTCTAAGAGAAAACTGTCGGAAGTCAGTAGTGAAAGGCCCTCAACCCGGGCTTGAGCCACTAGCATGCGGTCAAATGGGTCGTGTTTGCTTAAGCCGGGAAAATCACGCACGGCGTCCGCGGCTTCCATGCCGAAATCAAGCGACTTTAATCCGGCTAGCTCAATGTCGTTGACTATGTCGCCGGCTACCAGTTTGCCGAGCAAGGCTTTAATGCGAATTTCAAGCACACTTACAGGGGAGACATAAACCATTTCGGCTGCTTTTATAACTTGTTTAGCTTTGGCACCGAGACTACGGCTTTCGGAGCTGCTTATTAACCAAATTAGCACGTTGGTATCAAGCAGTAGTTTCACGTCTGTCGCCAGTCTTTACCGTAAAACATTTCCTGAATGTCATCGTCAATTCCCTCTAAAACGGACTCGTCGTACTTGTATTTGCCAGCCGCCACACCGAATTTAATAGTGGGCTTGTCTGGCTTGGCGGCCATTAAGACAACCTCTTTTTGGCCATAGCTACCGATGTAAACAGGTTGGCCCGCCTTGGCCTGCTTAATATACTTAGACAGGTTGGTTTTGGCATCGTAGATATTAATAACCTTATTCATGCTCTCAGTATATCGACTTAGCTAGACTTAGTCAAGAAACAGGCAAACTTTGATTAGCGGCTGCGCCAGTCGGCGATGACGTCGGTGAAGGTGGTTTCGAGCGAAATTTCGGGCTGCCAGTCGGTGTCTTGAGTTAGTTTGTCGTGGTTACCGCTGACTGTTGGAGTATCTGACGGGCGCATCTTGGTCGGATCCTGCTTGACCTCTGGCAACAGGCCGGCAGCTTGGCTGAGGCCTTCCAGAATTTCGTGTCCGCTAATCGGTTTGCCGGAGCAAATGTTATAAATTTCGCCGGAATGGCCCTTTTCTAGTAGTAACCGGTAGGCCCGGACGATGTCGCGCACATCGGTATAATCGCGCTGGGCATCTAAGTTACCGACCAGCATTTCTGACTGCTCGCCTTTTTGAATGGCGACCAGCTGCTGGGCGAAATCAGGCACGATAAAGCCGGGGCCTTGGCCGGGGCCAATGTGGTTAAACGGCCGGGCGATAATGGCCTCAAAACCGCGCGTGGCGTAGTACATGGCCATCTGCTCCTGGCCGATTTTACTGACGGCATACGGGGAATTGGGCAACACCGGCGACTCCTCGGTGAGCGGCTGCGGCGCCTTGGGGTCATACAGCGTGCCGCTGCTGATGATTAGGAACCGCGGCTTGGCACCTTGTTTTAGCGCCGTTTCGAACAGATTGATTTCGATGCCGACATTGACGTCCATATAAAGTTTTGGATTGTCAAACGATGGCCCGACGGCCGCCAGCCCGGCCAGATGCACCACGCCGCCTACGCCGGCGAAATCTATCTGGGCGGCCTGCTCGGGCTTGGTCAGATCCAATTCCAGATATCGAACTGCTCCAGAAGATACTTCACCTTTAGCAGCAGTTCGATCTACCACTACAATCTCGTAATCATGGTCTAGGAGCTCTCGTACCAAATGTTGTCCGACAAAGCCGCCAGCGCCAGTTACCAAGACCTTTACCATAGTATCAGCGTACTTTAAAGCTTAGCTTATGCCAACCAGCACGTAACCGTCGCAAAGCGTGGGCATTAGGCGGCAGATCATGAACGATTAGGCCCCACACGTACTCGTCTGATACTTTTTTGGATTTTTGGATGCGGCGCCGCTCGCTATGTTTTTTAAGCAACAAATAGCTTCCCTTTAAATCACCCTTCACGGCCGCCCAGCCCTGACTCCGACTAATAGCCCGCAGTAAAAAAAGTGACTGAGCCAAAGTGAGCCGCCAACCGACACGCCATAAATATTTACGCGGTAGGTTCTTGTACCACAACAGCTGTAAATTTTTCATTGTTTGATAAGTTGCGAAACCCTTAAGCTTTTTACTAGTGGCGCCGATTTGATGGTAAACAATTGCCGCCGGCACATAGGAGATTTTCCAGCTTGCTAGCTGGGCACGGAAACTAAGGTCAACATCCTCATAGTAGGCAAAAAAATCCTCGTCTAATAAACCAATTTCTTCTAACATCTTTACTCTGTACAAACTGGCACCGCCGCTAGCACCAAAAATATCTGTCTGTTTGTCATATTTATCTATATCTACCTCATTACGTCCGCGGGGATAGGGCAGACCCCAAGCGGTATAGTAATCACCCGTACTGTCTATATGTAAACCGTCAGCCCCTAACAACTTACAGGCTGCAATGCCTACCTCATCATGTGCATCTAAATAGACGACCAGGGTTTTTAACCAATCTTTGTCGGCTACAGCATCATTGTTGAAGGCGGCTACGTAATACGCCCCAACCTCGATTGCCCGCCTGAAACCAGGGTTCACCCCGCCAGCATAGCCTTTATTCTTGGAATGTTTGATAAGCTCTACTTCGGGGTACTGGTTTTCAATCAGCTCAATTGAACCATCAGTTGAGCCATTGTCGACCACTATAATATGGGCTTTAAAACTCTGCACTCGCAGCGAATCCAGGCAGGCCTTTAAGCCAGACTTACCATTCCAGTTAGGAACCACTACAAGAGTCTTCTGCATCGACTTAGGCATTTTCTTCCTCTATAATAGCTTAATTGATGAGGCGATTTGTCACAAAACAAAACCGTGCCCTACTGAGCGAGCTAGTACGCACTGACTTCAAGTTACGCTACCAAGGGTCTGTGCTGGGTTATGCCTGGTCTCTGCTAAAGCCGTTACTCCTATTCATCATTCTGTACGTAGTATTCGTGAAGTTCCTAAAATTAGGAGCGGGCGTCCCTCATTATCCGGTCTATTTGCTGCTTGGTATTGTGTTTTGGAACTTTTTCAACGAGATGACCATGCAAAGCCTTACCTCAATTGTGGGGCGTGGCGATCTGATACGCAAGATTCGTATCCCGCGTTGGATCATAGTGCTCAGCAGCAGCATCTCAGCCCTAATTAATCTCTTTTTGAACTTGGTAGTAATAGCCATTTTCATGTTTGTTAACCACGTTGATTTGATGCGCACAATACTCTGGATACCGCTAATCCTTGCCGAGGTCTATTTGTTAGCTTTGGGTCTGTCTATGTTCCTTTCGGCGGCTTATGTAAAATTCCGGGACATTAACTACATCTGGGAAGTGATTCTACAGGCAGGCTTCTACATAACCCCCATATTGTATCCGATGTCACGCATCGGCAACCTGACCATTAAGAAACTTATTCTTCTCAATCCTATGGGCCAAGCCATCCAGGACGCACGTTACGCAGCGGTAACCCATGATGCGACCACTGCCCATCATATATTCCAAGGCGGTTGGTACCAGTTCATACCCTTTTTAATTGTCGCCTTGGTACTAGCCGGTGGTCTGGGCTACTTCCGAAAAGAGTCGAAGTATTTCGCGGAGAACATATAAATGAGTGACGATATTGCGGTCAAGGTCGATGGGGTCAGTAAGACATTTAAGTTGCCTCACGAAAAAAATAGCTCCCTCAAGTCAGTAGTAATCAATTTCTATAAACGCAACAAGTCTTACGAGAAACAAAAAGCCCTACAGGACATATCATTTGAAATAAAAAAAGGTGAATTCTTTGGTATTGTCGGTCGCAACGGCAGCGGAAAGAGCACCTTACTCAAACTACTGGCGGGCATATATTCACCAAGTCGAGGGGGGATTACTATTAACGGAAAGCTAATACCTTTTATAGAACTGGGTGTTGGCTTTAATCCCGAGCTAACGGGCCGGGAAAACGTCTTTCTAAACGGTGCTTTGCTTGGATTTAATCGGTCAGAGATGACGGCTATGTACGAAGATATAGTTGAATTTGCCGAACTGCGGAAATTTATGGACCAAAAACTCAAAAACTATTCGTCTGGCATGCAAGTACGCCTAGCCTTTTCTATCGCCATAAGGGCGCAGGGCGACATCCTGCTTCTCGACGAAGTGTTAGCCGTTGGCGACGCTGCTTTTCAGCAAAAGTGCTTTGATT
This sequence comes from Saccharimonadales bacterium (SeqCode), assembly GCA_036276195.1. Classification (GTDB taxonomy): domain Bacteria; phylum Patescibacteriota; class Saccharimonadia; order Saccharimonadales; family UBA4665; genus DATBED01. Next base: position 30,114 of record DATBED010000042.1, read on the forward strand.
ACTTTGAAACGCTCAAACGCGAAAAGAAAACCGTCATTTTCGTATCACACGACATGACAGCAGTCACTCGTTTTTGCACGCGCGGCATTTACATAGAAGACGGTGAAGTTAAGAAAGCTGGCGATCCGATTGACATTGCCGAGTTGTACAAGATGGAAAACCTGGAATCTTCGGGGAAAGGGCAGACCAAGGGGGTTACCAGCGGCCCCAAACTATCCTCGTTGCACAGCCTTGGCACAGAAATTCTTGATCAAACCGAAGACAATGCACGTATAAAATTTACCTACACATCCAAAGACAACAGTGATATGTACGTGGCCTTTTCTGTATTAATGGACGGAATATCTGTCGCAGAGCTCACAACTTATAACGGGGAATCATTAAAAGGCAGCAGCCATATCTTATACGATTTAGACATGACCATTTTTAATCCAGGTGCCTATCAAATAACTAGCGCTTTATGTAGGTTTGAAGGACGAAAATTACTGGCTATAGGCAGTTCTACACCCAAGTTTTCTATAGGTGGTGAAGATATGGCAAGAGGGGCGGCCATGAAACTAGCAGACAAATGGACCCGAACCTAGTACTTCTTAAGTTTAAAGCCGGCCGTTTTTTGATGATACCAAATATCTTTGTGGCTTTTTTCAACCTTAAGCTTGGTGTAATCATCACCCAGGTCATTGTACAAATCCCAGGTTAGATGGTAAGCATTTGTTTTTTTAGTACGCGCCCAGTGTTTCTTTAGCACTTCGTAACAGTAGTAATGTAATGTACTGTCAACGAACGGTGCATCGCGACCTTTAATCCAATCTAGAAAACCAAGTAGATTCTTGCTGGTCATAGACAGCAAGTGAAGGCCCGTTCTGGCTTCAAAGTAGTCATTCTGTTCACTTTCATCAGGAGGAACCCAATTAATTGCTTCAGGGAATGTCTTTAATGGCAAGTTAGACATATCTAAACTAATGCCACAAGCGAATACAAATGGGCTTCTCTTCAATATATTAGTCTCTTCTTCTAGCCAACCGGCATCGCTGCAGACAAGATCGCCATCAGTTAGTATTACCAGACCTTGTCTATTTATTTCGCTACGCTCATTTTCTAAAACCGCCCAGAAAGCATTAGCGGCAATATTCTCTTTGAACAAATAGTGGCGTTTTACTTTGCTATCCTGGCCGTACACATCAATTAGTTTTGCTATTTTTGGGCTGGAAGCGCTAGGATTCTCAATAATAACGATTTCCAACTGGTCACTAAAACGCGTGATAAAATCCAGTGACTTGCGGATAATTTCGTACTGATCAAACACCAGCACATAGGTCAGTATTTTCTTCTTTTTAAAAGGCAGCACGTTCTAATTATAAGTTAGACGTCGTATAATCGTATAGATAACATAAAAGCTACCACCACATTTAGTAATAAACTGTGTATCAAGATTGGGAGTATCATGGCTAAGAGTAGTTCTAAAAAACCGATAAACTTGCACCTTGGTTGTGGCATCAACATCGCTGAAGGCTGGATTAATGTCGACAATAACACCGACAATAATATTGAGTTAAAAAAGTTAGACCTTAACTGGGACTTACGCAACCCCTTGCCTTATAAGTCAAACACCGTAGACAAAATTTTTCACGAACACTTCATAGAGCACTTGTTGAAAGCCGACGGTGAAGCATTTCTGCGCCAGTGCTATATGTTACTAAAGCCTGGAGGCACCATGAGAATCGGTTGGCCAGACACCGCCAAGATGGTTAGAGCCTATCTTCTGCGTGATAAAAAGTATTATGACTACATATCTAAGCACGTAGAGAACGGCATGCTATTTAACACCTGGGATGAATTGCTTGTAGGCTTTTTCTACTCTTGGGAACACAGGTATGGCTATACTCGTAAGCATTTAAAGCAATTACTACTATATATAGGCTTCAAGGAGGCAAAGGTTAAGAAATTTATGCAGTCCGACTATGGCTACAACATTGACATTAGGAACGATCCGGCTACTACGTATATAGAAGTCGTAAAGTGATTTATGCCAGAGCACATACCTTTTATTAAGCCTGAGTTTCCCTCTGTCAAGGAAATAGCTCAAGACCTAGAGGTAATTTACGAGAATAACTACTATTCAAACAATGGCCCCATCTATTACAAGTTTGTGGATGCCATGGAGGCCTACTTAGGTCAAGGCTTGCATGTTGTGGCACTCAATAACGCTACAACCGCTATTATGCTGGCCATGAAAGCCTGTTTTAAGACACATAAGAAGTACGTGGCCTTGCCTTCTTTTACGTTTCCTGCAGGACCTCTAGCCGCGCAGTGGTGCGGCTATGAGCCGCTTTTTTTTGATATAGACGAGAATTCACTGCAGCCTAGCCTATCGAGTTTTAAGGAGCTTTACGAGACGTACGGGCATGATATAGCCGGCGTGCTGCTTGTAAACGAGTTTGGCATAGGCAATGCTCAGATTCAGGACTGGGATGCTCTGAGTAAAGAGCTAGGCATCCCAATGGTTATAGATTCTGCTCCGGGGATTGGCTCTACATATCCAGATGGAGAACTGTTGGGCGGCCATGGTTTATGCGAAGTATTCTCTATGCATGCCACTAAACCTTTCGGAGTTGGCGAAGGAGGGCTTATTACCACCAAAGATAAAAACTTGGCAGAGCGCTTAGAATCTTTAAAGAACTTTGGATTTGATGCACAAAAACTAACTGACAAGGAGGGGCTGAACGGAAAAATAACCGAGCTTGATTGCGCTATAGGTTTAAGAATCATACAAAATTATGAAAGCGTGCTTGATAGAAGGCGCCATGTTCAGGCTATTTATGAGAGGTTATTAATAGACAGTGCAGTAAGGTTTCTGCCATTTGCCCAAAAAGCATCGATTCAGTTTGCTACAATCCTAGTTGACGCCGAAATCAGAAATGAAATTTTAGCCAAACTTGCAGCCGAAAAAATAGACGCACGCACTTACTATGCTCCTCCTTTGCATCACCACATGCTTTTTAAAGTTAGCGCTCGGGGCTCGTTGACAAACACCGAGAAAATCTCAGAGCAAGTTATCTCATTGCCCGTACATAACGATATGACAAGTGACACGGTTGGACGCATCTGCAATGTCATAAAAGAGGCTTTACATGATCAATGAGAAAATCCTGGTAGTTACTGACAATAAGGAGTTGTTTGAGTTCTTCGCCGAACTATTAGTTGATCAAAAGGATCTACTAGGAGGCAGAACAGTCAAGTTTGTCTGTAGTCCGGGCAACGATCTTTTTGAGGATGACGTTCACGGATATGCAGTTAGTCCTTTGCGTATCAAAGACCATATTGACGAAGTTATCCAGGATTTTGATCTTGTCATATCGGCTCACTGCAAACAAATTTTTCCGGACAAGCTGGTCCAGAACCGTACTTGCATCAACATACACCCCGGGCTTAATCCTTATAACAGAGGTTGGTTTCCGCAAGTTTTCTCAATCCTCAATAGCCTGCCGTTAGGCGCCACGATTCATGAAATTGACGAAGAAATTGATCACGGCAATATCATTGCCCAAAAAGCAGTGCCCCTTTTGGCGTGGGATACATCTCTGACGGCATATAATCGGGTGCAAGACGCAGAGAAGGACTTAATAAGAGAGAATCTCCAGGCAATTTTTACCAATACTTACACTACCTTTCCGCCAAAGGAAGAGGGCAATGTTAACTTGAAGTACGACTTTAATGAGTTACGCGAAATCAAGATAGAGGAAACTATCACGTTTCAAAAAGCCATCGATAAACTCCGAGCATTGACCCATCCTCCGTATAAAAATGCCTATTTTATTGATCCTGTATCTGGGGATAAAATATGGATTCAGATCATACTAGAAAAGGACACTTCAGATGACAGATCGAACCAGACCAAAAGTTAGCATCATTGCCATATCGTATAACCACGAAAAGTACATCCGTCAGGCACTCGACAGTTTTATAAACCAACAGACGGACTTTAGTTATGAAATTGTGATTGGCGATGACCATTCAACGGATGATACCGTAAAAATTATTAAAGAGTACGCCGCCAAGCATCCGGATTTGATTAAGCCAATCCTGAGGAGCAAGAATGTAGGCATACCCAAAAATTTTGCGGATACCATGAACCATGCCAGCGGTGAGTACATTGCCTTATGTGAGTGTGATGACTTTTGGACAGACCAGCACAAATTACAAATTCAAGCCGACTTTCTTGATAATAATCCGCAAGACGCTCTATGTTTTCACCCAGTCAGTATTGTCTTTGAAAACAAAGAAGGTAAAACGGGAACAGAAGTCTTCCCAGATAAAAAGGAATTTAAAGAGTTTACACTCGTCGAGCTACTGAGGCGAAACTTTATGCAAACCAACTCAGTTATGTACCGCAGGCAAACGTACAAGGACTTCCCCCTGGATATACTGCCAGTTGACTGGTATCTACACCTTTATCACGCCCAATTTGGGGGGATAGGTTACATAGATAGGGTCATGGCATCGTACAGAAGACACGAAAGTGGCGTGTGGTGGGCAAATAATGCTGAAGAGTTTTGGAATAAGAACGGCATTAAACATCTGGCAATGTATAGGGCGGCGCTAAAGTTATACGGGCAGGACAAAAAATACAAAGAGGTGCTCTACGAACCTATAAGTAGAGCCTTTCTAGCAATAGCTAATTTGAAACCCTCGCCCGAGCACAACCTACTGTTTGAGGCATTTATAAAATATCCAGATATGGCAGCTGAATCGATCAGGCACTTCCTAACAGATAATAAAAAGATAATTGAAGACAAAGATAAATTAATCGAGAGCGACGAGGCTCATATCAAAAAGTTAGAAACACTTGTTAATAAACAAAATGAGGACATGCAAATGGCTAATGCCGCCCTTAATGAAATTAATGACAGTAGGGCTTGGAAGTTGGCAAAGGGCATGAGAAAAGCTAAATCAACATTAACCAGAAGAAGCAAATAGCTAATGGTCATTAAAGATATACTGAGAACAATACTGCCACCGGGAAGTAGGCAGCGTATTCTGGCCGGGCGGCTTAAAAGTATCATACTGCACGGTTCTAGCAGCAACGTTTTTATATATAAGAACTGGATTAAGCGAATTGAGCCCAAAACGCTCAGCCCGATACTGGAACATCAATCAATACTTGTATCTGTAGTTGTGCCTTGCTACAACACGCCAGAACGCTACATTAAGGCACTGATAAAATCGCTAATTAGTCAAACCTATCAGAATTGGCAGCTGTGCATTGCCGACGGGTCAACCGATCAAGCGCTGGCCGAAACTATAAAGCACTTCGCTGATCAGGATGAGCGAATAGTCTACACGCGCGCAGAAGGCAACCTGGGCATTTCCGGCAACACCAATCTGGCGATTAAAAAAGCCAGTGGCGGCTATGTTGCATTTTTGGACCATGACGATATTCTGCCTACTTGGTCTCTCAACGAAATGGTTACAGTAATTAAACAGAATCCCCAGGCTGGAGTTTTATATAGCGATGAAGACCGACTGACTGAAAACGGCCAGGTGAGATTATCGCCCTTTTTTAAGCCCGACTGGTCGCCCGATCTCTTTTTAAGCGCTAACTATGTCACGCATTTTTTCATGATCGAATCAGGGCTCCTTAAAAAGCTAGGTGGCTTGCGCTCACAGTACGACGGCTCGCAAGACTATGATCTTATGCTGCGTGCTTTGGACGAAAAGCCAGAGATTGTGCATGTACCAAAAATTCTTTACCACATGAGAATGGCTAAAAACTCAACCGCATCAACAATCAGTGCTAAGGATTACGTGCACAGTAGCGGCAACCAGGCAATTGTCGATTACCTCAAGCGCAACAACATTAAAGCTAAGGTACTGCAAATGCCCGATCGGCCAACTAATCATCGAATTAAATATGAACTTGACCTCAAAGCCAAAGTGTCAATTATCATTCCCTTTAAAGACAAGGCTGACCTGCTCAAAACTTGTGTGGGCAGCATTCTGACTAAAACTACCCATAAAAATTACGAAATCATTTTAGTTTCCAATAACAGTACAGAAAAGAAGACTTTTACTTATTTGAATAGCCTGAAGGAACACAAGAATATAAAAGTGTATAAATATGATAATCCCTTTAACTTTTCGGCTGTCAATAATTTCGGCCGGAGTAAGGCCAGTGGCCAGGTGCTACTGTTTTTAAATAACGATACTAAGGTGCTGAATAGGGAATGGCTAGAAGAGCTAGCGGCTGTAGCCTTGCGGCCAGAAGTTGGAGAAGTCGGCGCATTGCTGTTTTACCCGAATAATACCATTCAGCATGCCGGCGTTATAGTGGGTTTGTTAGGCGTGGCTGGCCATGTTTTTAGGGAGCTCAAGCTCGGTACGTTAACACCCTTTTGGCTGCCCGATTGGCCTAGGAACTATCTGGCGGTAACAGCCGCTTGTGTAGCCATAGAGGCTGCTAAATTTGATAAAATTGGCGGCTTTGACGAGCATTTTATTACGGCTGGCCAAGATGTGCGTCTGGGAATAGCACTTTACGAGGCTGGTTACCGCAACGTGTACTGGCCGTTTGCTCGACTAATTCACTATGAGAATGTCAGTGTGGGCGCCTATAATGAACGAGACGATAATGTGCACGACTATACGGAATCAATGAAATATTATCGTCGCTACATTGAACAGGGCGACCCTTATTTTAATCCTAACCTAGATACTATGAGCGAGATACCCATGCTACGGAGGAATAATGGCTGAATCGAATCTAAAAAAGGCCACCCGGATTTACAAAAACCAGGGCTTGCGTGGATTAGGCCGCAAAAGTAAGAGTGCAGCTCAATTACGTTTGAGTAAGCTTAGTCACAAACTAAAAGCCGAAGCCGAAACCTATGATCAAAAAAACCTGCGCGAAGAGTATGGCTTTGTATCAAATGAGCTCTTTCAAATCACCAGCAAAGATATTGAGCACAGCAAAGTGGCAACTAGCGGCTCTAACCCTAAAGAAATCAAGACAGCCACCTGGTTTGTGCCATACTACGACCACTTTGGTTTTAATGGCATTCAAACCATTTTTCGCTTTATTGAAAAACTTAGCCAGGAGGGTGTACGCAATCGCATAGTTATTTACGATTATCCGCCTATGGACACGGCTAAATTGGAGCGTGAAATGCTGAGTTACTTTCCCAAGATCAAAAACTACGAAATCATTGTATTTGGCGACGATAAAGAAAAGGCTTTAGCAGCATTACCGCCGAGCGACATAGCCTTTTGTACTATCTGGGTGTCGGCCTATCTGCTGTTGCGCTACAACAAAGCCAAGTGCAAGTACTATTTTATTCAAGATTATGAGCCGCTGTTTTATGTAGCCGGCTCTACCTATGCCTTGGCAGAATCGACCTATCGTTTTGGCTTTACTGGTATTGTAAACACGCCCGGTCTTCTGGCGGCGGTGAATCAAAGGCACGGCCTTGAGGGTGTCAGCTTTATCCCGGCTGTGAACGCCGCGCTGTATTACGAAGAGCCTGGTCGTAAACCTAACCAAAAAGTGCGTATCTTTTTTTACGCTCGGCCTTACAATCCGCGCAACTCATTCAATCTGGGCATGGTTACGATTCAACACCTGCTTGATCGTTACAGCGATAAAATTGAGATAATCACCGCCGGCGCAGAATGGAATGAGGCCGAGTACGGCCTCAAGGGCCGCATTAATAACATGGGTTTGATTAAATCTTTAGATGAAGTGGCTGCTTTGTATCGTACTTGCGACATCGGCTTTGCTTACATGCTGAACAAACACACCACCTATCAAATGATGGAGTACAGCGCTTCAGGTATGGCTACGGTCATGAACGAAAATGAAGATCATCACTGGCTGCATAAAGACGGCATCAATTGCCTGCTGGCCGAACCGTCGCCGTCTGCCATGGCTGAAAAGATTGGTCTGTTGGTGGACGACCCGACGCTGCGACGCAAGCTGGTCAAAAATGCTCAAAAAGAGCTGGGTTATTCGTGGGACCAGCAAACCGAATCCATCTGGAACTATATAAAAAACCAGTAACCAACCCAATTTAATTGTCGTAGGTGTAGCCCGAGGGCATAGCCGTAAAGAAGTCGGGACTGACATCTATAATCTTGGCTGATGTACCACCCAGGTTTACGAAGGCATTGTAAGAAGCAATGTAGTGTGAAGCGCCACCGGTGCCGTAGTAAACACCTCCAGTGGCTTTGTTGCGGACAAACTGGCCAAGGGGTGTGATCCTGTTTGTCCCATACAAAGAGCCGGGATCTATAGAAGTGGCTGCTTGGCTAGTGGTATTGATGCCCCACTGACTGGCAGCGACTGAGCCAATACTCACAATCGTTTTGCTGGTTACATAACCAAGACTACCCCCCGACTTTATCCATCGCGTCAGCGTTCCGGCCGATGGGTAGCCCGTGCTCAACACATTTGGGTTGAGGTTGGAACGAATAGCGCCCCAGTCTATGCCAAAATCATTGGCCATGTCTACAGAAGGAACGTATAGGCTAGCATTGTTGTTTGCAATGTACAGTGCATTACCATTAAGCACTGTGTACGGTGCGCCGTCACGCAACACATCTGCACCTGCTGGAACTGTGGCTATAGAATCGGCATTAAGGTTGAGAGTGTTACCAGGATTAATACCCAGACCGTAGTAGTCGTCAGGGCTTGGTACATAACGTAGTGTATGTGATTGCAGCTGGTAAGCATTGCCTTGGCTGTATATATTGTGCTGCTCGGCCGAATTGGGCAGGCCACTCAGTCCGTTGGCAGACAACGATTCAAAACTGCTAGTGTACCAGTTAGCAGGATCTGCACTTATGTTTACTTTGCGACCACTGTCAATCAAATAATAGTTATTGTTAGTATCTTCTACCCATATAGATAGAGTACTGGCTGATGTGGGCAAGCTTTGATCGGTGCTCGATGATGGAGGTACAATTATCGCCTGATTGCCCCAAGCCTGGTAAACTGACCAACTAGGCACAGTATGATAACTTTGGCCGTCAAAGTAGTACATACTAGAGTTGTTGAAATCAATGAAGTTAGGTAGACTGATTTGCAATGAGCCCAGCGGTTGTGTAGCGTTCAAGTCGGCCTGTACTATAGGCACCGACTGATTCGGAGAATAACCAGCTGCCCTCATGTCTGCGGTCGTGGCGAACGGCTCCCTGCTGCCATTTTGCATAAGGTAGTATTGACCATTTACTTGCATGAGAGGCTGATCACTACCGCCATTGGTTAAGCCCTGGTCAAAATAGGTGTTATTGAGGTTGGTTACATCGCCCGGCGTGTTACCCAGACAGTCTAAGCCCCACTGAGTGCAGTATTGACTCCATGCATACCGGGTACCGTGATCAACAAGAAAAAGGCTCTGAGTATTACTATCCCAAACCAACGTTTTTAGAACTCCTCCATTGGCATAGCCTTGTAGGGCGCTATCGTCCATAGGGATAATCGGGTAGCCGTTAAGGTTGTAGGCTAGTAGTGTAGACCAGCTCATAACTGCGTAACGGGTATTATTCGTAAGGCTCACAAAGTATATTTGGCCAGTTTGGTTATCGACCGCCAGCAGTGAGCCTAGCGGCTCTGGGTAGCTGGTGCTTCCGAACCACTGATCGAACACTGTATCGAAACTTTGGTTTCCAGAAAGGTGCGGCGTGTACCAATAAAGCGCCGCAGTGGCGCCATTATCCATATGTACTGACGTGCCGTCGATTGTTGTATAGCCATCGTAGAAAGTGGAGGGCCCGCCCGGACATATTTTGAATGTGCCTTGCGTCATTGGACCACCGTAGCATGTTTGCGGGTCGTCAGAATTATTCCAGTTACCCTTAACAACTTCCCAGTTAATATTGCCTTGAGAGCGTTGCTCGCCAAACTTAAACAGCCAAGCCGCTCTAATGACTTGCTGTGAAAAGCCAGCTTTAGAGGCTGAGTTTACGCAAGTAGATCCAGCAGTTGTTACCATCACTCCGTTACGCTCATATAAATTTACATTTGAATAACTGTATTTGGTGCCGCTATCGGGACAGCCATAACCCGCAGCAGCAGCGTACTGATTCTGGTTGCTGGCATTGCAAATACCGCTTCCACCTGTTACGAGGCTTTGCTCTTTCTGAAGAGTTACAAGCAAAACTTGGGGGTTAAGTCCGTAGGCATTAGCCGCGTCGTATATTACCTGTCCGGCAGTAGTAAAATTGCCGTAGCCAAATCCACCCGAAGGAGAGTAGCTATTAGGGTCAATAGCCTGAAAACCGCTGTTAGGACTAATACAGCTACCAGAAAAATTGTTGAGGAAATTATTAATTTGTAGTGCGCTCATAGAGCCGGCGTTATCAAAGATGCCATCATCAATGACATCATTCGGATTGAAAGTTGCAGCTGACACCTTGTAGCCCGGAAGATTTAGCAGGACAGCACCTACTATTGACAAGATCAAGATTCTAAGAAGTTTTTTCATGGTGAGACAACCAACTCCATTACATCACTAGCACTTTGAGTTTGGTAGCCAAGCGTTGCGGTGGCTTTAACTTGCCATGATCCGGTAGTTAGGCCGATATTTTGTAATGTCCAGGACCAATAAGTTGAACCGCCACTATCAGTGACTTGGGCTGGCAGGGATTTCTGAACGCCATCTTTAGTGAAAAAGACCTGACAGGTAGCACCTGGTGTAGTATTGCAAACAGACACAATACTGTTAGGTGCTGGCAAGTCACTAAGATTGGGATGATGATTACTCACGAAGCCGCCAGAAGGCTGCACAAGAGGAGAGCTAACAGTAGAATTGCTCTTGGCGCCGCTACTTGGAGCGATAGAAAGAGGGGAATTACCTTTGCTACTTCCACTCGAACTCTGGTCGCCCTTGGTGTATTGATTTGCCGACCGTGGGGTCACTTGCTTTTGTAACACAAAGTGGTCAAGCACAACGGAGCCGATTACTAACAATATAACCAGCGCAGCTCCTACAGCACGTAGCTTCTTTAGTCGTTTTTGATAAAGTGATGATTTTGATGCCATTCTATATTTATTTTAACAATACAATACGATCAACTGTTACTAAGTTTACCACAATTCCTTACTTAAATTAAGCGTCAAAACAGATCAACGAAGGAATTCCAAGAAGATGGCATGGGTGTTTTTAGATATGCCAGACCGACCAATAGCCACCCAAAGATAAATAGAAACAGTCCAATGTATATATGCGGAGGGAGATAGTTAAAGTCTAATGTATGGCTGCCGCTCGGAACTTCTACAGCTTGAAATAACGAGCCATTTTTCTTAACTGATAGAGGAAGGCTACCTGACTTTACGCTCCAGCCAGGACTGTATAGTTCGCGGCGCAAAAGCTGTCCAGACCGAGAACACTCTAACGTGACCCGCGCCTTCCCGTCGGAGCTGACGATATTACAGGCACCTCCAGTAACGGCAAAGTACGGCTGCGGGCTAGGCAGCTGATAAATAGTTGCAGCAGCACTAGTAAAAACAGATTTAAGACCCACTGTTTGAATCTCTGATGGCGTAAGAGTGCTAGGGAATGTTACCAAATACTTTACGCCTACATATTCGTAGGAGCTCAAGTTTTTTAAAAAAACATCCTTTGGGCTTAGGCTCCCAGGTGAGGGGGGGTCAACGCCGGAAAAGGCTGCTGGGTTAGCAGCAGGATCCAGGTACTTGGTCATATAGTTTGTCCAATTCTTGGACAGGGGTAGATTATTAGTGTCTATCGAAGCAATTCCGTAGTATGAGCCATAATTCGGCTGGATCGGGCCGAGGCTAAACATGCGGTATGACTCCAAATGTGTTTGCAAAAAGGATACCGGAGCTGTGTCAACTTGAGTCCTACTAGGGGCAGATAATTGAGGGAAGATAAACATCAGCATAACATCAGCAACTATAATTGCCGAGCACACTAACCTACGATATTTGTAGTGTCTTAATATTGAAGCAGCAATTAACGCTACGCTTCCAAGGCTCCAAACCAACGAAACTATCATATATAGACGATGATGAGGGGCAGCGACTAGTAAGTGCTCCTGTTTAGAAGCGATTACGGCTAGGATTACACAAATCATTACCAGTAAAGCACAAACAATGTATATTTGCCGGTTGATACTTCTTTTAGCTTGCGTCACTCTCTCAAAACCAAAAGCTGCCAGCATAATAGCGGCAAATTCAAGGGCCGGTTCCACGTAACGGTAAATAGCGACCTTTGACATACCTGGAATCAAATTCAGTATGTACGAGATACCAGGAAAGCCATATACTCGAGCTGCTAGTATAGCGATCCAGATAAGTAAGCTGACTTTTAGCACACGTCTATGTTTTCCAAAAACGCTCATGCCGCCAAAGAATAGTAAACACAGAGTTATATACCCGCCTACATTTCCCCAAATAATCGGCAAATGACCAGTAGGATCATAGCGAGCTATGCCGTAAATAGGCCCGTAAATGTAAGGAAATACCAACATGGGCAGACTCAGGTACGGCAATGCTGTATTAGAAAGCCCGGCGTGATCGCCAATGAATGCATTATGTAAGTAACCTATAAAAGCAATTAGTATCGGCGCAGCTAACAATAGGCCCACGAAGCCACCAGCCAGCACCTTAAGCATAAGTTTGCGCCAGACACTATGACGAAGCTGAATTAGACGGGCAAGCAGCCATAGGCCGGCAAGTATACCGTCTAGATAGGCCTCCTCGGGAAACCCTGCATACAATGAGAGCGCTAGAGCCAAGGCAAGTAACAGCCATCCCCTTTTTTGTTGATTCACAGCCTTGTCGTAAGCAATTTCTATGCCTAGTATCAGGAGCGGCAAAAAAGCAATTGGGTTAAAATTGGGGCTTCCAAACCAGGCGAAGGCTCCGTTTAGACCGAACGCAATACCGAATACTGTACTGGTTACTTTTCGGAGCCCGAGCTTTCTTAGAAGATAATAGGTTGCTACGCCAGCGATAACCTCCAGGATTATATGAAAGTAGAGCAAACCATTGCTTAGCTCTAAAATAAGCGTCAGCGGAAACAGGGCGGCCGATTGCATGTCACCGGCCAGCGGCGCTCCAACTTGTTCATTGTAATTCCACCATGGCATGTGACCATGGAGGATTTGTGTGGCCGCCGCATGACCCAGTGCTTGTGTCGTAGTGCCGTCGTTCGGATCTATGGTATCTTGCCCTTGCACTAACTGAGAGGAAGAAACCGCCAAACCAGACTGGGTATTAATGGGGTTAGGGTTAGTAAGGTGAGCTAAGTATAAACTGTTAGCTAGAAAAATAGCTGCAACAACTATGAGGGGCCCAGTAAGTCGATTGCTCATTAATCTCTTCATTATCAAATTAAGTGTAGCTTAACCCATTAATATATACAGAATTGATTTTTTGTTGGTTGTCTGCTCATGTGCGGACGGCGGTTTGGTTTTACATAAAACCTCACGTAAACTTAATTTTAATATGGAGATAAAAAAAGTTGTTAAAAGATTTAAGGAGCCACTTCTAGTCCTTCTGGTAGTGATCATTGCCAACAGCTTGTTCCTGACAGGACTATTTAAAAGCAATCCTATTGATCAATTTTCAGGGTCAGTGACCTACACTCATGTTGGGCTCTATGGTGTATATAGCACGATTGACCCTAACAATGCCTACACGACCCAGGCACTCGGACATGAGGGAGTCAGTGATATACTTCACGGCCACATGCCATGGTGGAATTACAATGAGCAAGTTGGGGCACCGCTGGCTGGCGACATGCAATCTGCTGCGTTATTTTTACCTTTCAATTTATTGCTAGCCTTGTCTAGCGGCGTGTTGTTTTTTCATATGGCCCTGGAAATAGTAGCCGGTATATCCACCTACTACTTGTTAAAAAAACTTAGGTGTTCTGAGGCAGCCTCAATTGTAGGGGGTAGTCTCTTTGCTTTGAACGGTACTTTTGCGTGGTTCGGATCCGCAAACGTTAACCCAATAGCATTTTTGCCGCTCCTGATACTAGGCATAGAAATCGCGCTGGAGAAGTCAAAAAAATCACAAAAGGGAGGCTGGGGAATAATTGCCATAGCATTAGCCTTGTCGCTTTACGCTGGCTTCCCGGAGGCAGCATATCTAGACGGAATACTCGCTGGCGTATGGTTCATTGTTAGAGCCTTGCAAAACAGAAATACTGACTGGCTTATATTTACAAAAAAAGTATTTGCAGGACTTTTTACCGGTCTGCTACTTGCTGCCCCAATTTTAATAGCCTTTGCAGATTATTTACCTTTCGCAAATATAGGGGGTCACTCTGGAGCCCTCTCAAGATATTTTCTACCCGCATCAACTTTACCCGCTTTAGTAATGCCATACATTTACGGCCCAATTTTTCAGTTTGGTTCTTATGACCATACGCAGACGCTATTGGCATTTTGGGACAACATCGGGGGATATATAACGTTGCCGTTAGTATTTTTAGCACTTATCGGCACCGTTTTCCATGACCGTAAAAACCGTGCTCTAGTATATGCACTGGCCGCGTTCTCTGTAGTGGTAGTGGCTAGGAATTATGGCGTGCCCGGGATGGCCACACTGATTAATCTAATACCAGAAATGCACAGAGTTGCGTTCTATCGGTACGTTAATCCAACACTAGAACTCGCGGTAGTAGTACTTGCGATGCTTGGACTTGATACCCTGTTGGGATCTCGTAAAAAGCCGAGCGATAAAAAACTAATATCAGTAGGCGCCGTAGTGCTGCTGGTGGTCATATGTCTTTTGCCGTTGGCGATCGGCGTAGATCATAATCTTTATCTTGCACCTCATCACCGTCTGTTTTTAGCAGCATCTGTTGCCTGGAGTATAGGCACCATAATGGCTATGCTCCTTACTATTTTATATTTTAAAAAGTATGCAAAATACTTACTACCAATAATAATACTAGTCGATGCCCTAGTAATGTTTATTGCACCTCAATTGTCGGCCCCTAGGTCGACCGTACTTGACCTAAAGCCCGTGAGTTACCTACAAAAGAACCTTGGAAACTCTAGGTTTTATAGCATAGGTTACATAATGCCAAACTACGGATCGTACTACGGTATCGCCTCGATTAATACTAATAATGTACCGATAGCCGAAAGCTGGTCAGTTTATGTAAATAAACACCTCAACCCTAACGTTAACCCCTCCCAGGAGTTCACAGGTATAGACAAGCAGGATCCAAACGGCATTACCCCCGTTCAGGCATTTTTCGCTAATCTCAAGAGCTACGAACAAATTGGAGTGAAATACGTAGTTATCCGAAACGGACTGTTAACTACGTACAAGCCCAGTTCGTATTCATTGAATCTGGTGTATAGCGACAGCAACTTCCAGATTTATCAGTTGCCAAATACTAAGGCTTACTTCCAGGCACAAGACATCGGCTGCAGTATATATAGTTCCAGTCGTGAGAGTTTAATAGCGTCTTGCTCTAAGCCAGCTACGCTGGTGAGGCAGGAACTATACATGCCTGGCTGGACAGCTAATGTTAATAGTAAGCCCGTTAGTATTCATAAAAGCGGTGAACTATTTGAATCATTAGATCTACCATCTGGCCAGTCTAAAATAGAGTTCCACTACACGCCACCCAATATCGTCTTAGCGTATCTAGCCTTTATATTAGGCGTAGGCTTATTGCTTGCCTCGGCAGCTACCAAAGCAGGCTTAATCTCTAGATTGCATCCTAAGCCGCGGAACAAGTAAAAGGTTTTTGATGATAGTCGATCTAGGAAGTTTTGATTTTCCGTGCTTGCGGTCGTGAAATACAATCGGTACTTGATATACAGAATCGGCTTGCTTTAAGGCCCGAAATTTTAGATCAATTAAAAATCCATAACCCGTATTCCCAATAGTTTTGGGATCTATACGCAGCAGCAGCGCTTTAGAGAACATGTTGAATCCCCCGGTGTAATCAGAAATTTTGCTACCTAGAACCAGACGAGTATAAAAATTTCCGCCTCTGCTTTGGAGTCTTCTCCAGAGCGACCAGTCCGGTGTGCCGCCACCCTCCACGTAGCGTGAACCAATCACCAAGTCATGCTTACTTGCCGCCTTAACGAATGCAGGTAAGTACTTAGGGTTGTGAGACAAATCGGCATCCATCTGTAAAATGTAATCCGGTTGAGTTTTAAGAATTTCGTTAAAGCCGGCAATATAGGCGCGCCCGAACCCGTCTTTCGCTTTTCTGGAAAGAAGGGTGACTTTAAAATTCTCGGTTCGATATTTTTTTTGATACTTACTAACCACGGTAGACGTTCCATCTGGTGAGCTGTCGTCTACCACCAATAAGACGGCTTGCAGATCTTTCAGATTATGCAAATAGCCGTGGATCTTATCAATCAGAGTGCCAATATTAGCTGCCTCGTTATAGGTGGGTATTACTATGCCAATTTTCACGTTATCAAGGTCTATCCTGTAAAATACTTAGACAAGTAATTATGATTAATAAACTATGGGAACACAAGAAAATTCGGTTTCTTTGCGTCGGCTCTTTTAATAGTATAACTGATCTTTTGATACTTAACGCCCTAGTTTTTATAGTTGGAACACCTGTATGGGTAGCTAATGCAATTTCTGTAAGCTTTGGCATAACTTTGTCTTATTTTCTGAATCACTTCATTGTATTTAGACATCACCACTCCCCTAATTTTAAGTCATTCGCTAAATTCTTGCTGGCGACAGGCATTAGTGTAATAGCCTTGCAGACAGCAATTATCTATTTAGTTAGGCCCGCATACAAAGCACTTATTCAGCACACACACACAGCAGCTCTCATACACTTAGAAACTAAATTATCACTAAATCTGGCTAAAATTACAGCTATTTTTATTGGCATGGGCTGGAATTATATGTTTTATTCCCATGTTATATTTGCCAAAAGACCTCCAAGTCAGGCTGACAACGAAGTACGAGACATAACGAACTTGGTTTAACTATTAGACAGAGACAAAATATATTTTCCGTAACCGGATTTAATAAGCGGCTCTGCCAATTGCTTAAGCTTGTCTGCGTTAATGAAACCTTGGCGCCAGGCGACTTCTTCGATGCAGCCAATTTTAAGGCCGGTACGCTTTTCGATGACTCGTATGTATTCACCAGCGTCGTTCATCGACTCGAAAGTGCCGGTATCGAGCCACGCCGAGCCGCGGCTCATGGTTTGTACTCGCAACTTGCCACGCTTCAAGTACTCCTCATTGACACTTGTTATTTCTAGCTCGCCACGATCGCTGGGCTTCAGGTTTTTGGCTATATTCACCACCTCGTTATCGTAAAAATAAAGACCGACTACAGCGTAGTTTGACTTCGGCATAGTCGGTTTTTCTTCTATAGAAACGGCGTTATGGTTAGCGTCGAATTCGACCACGCCGTAGCGCTCCGGATCTTGCACCTCGTAAGCGAAAACAATACCGCCATCTGGATCGGAGCACTGTTGCAGGCTGTGTCCAAAAGCCTCTCCGTGGAAAATATTGTCACCCAGAATTAGCGCTACCTTGTCGCTACCGATGAACCCTTCGCCAATAATAAAGGCTTGAGCTAAGCCATCGGGTGAAGGCTGAGCGGCATACGTTAAATTGATGCCTATATCTGAGCCATCGCCCAATAGGCGCTGGAACTGGGCTTGGTCATCAGGTGTTGTAATGATCAAGATATCACGAATGCCGGACTGTATGAGTGTGCTGAGCGGGTAGTAGATCATCGGCTTGTCATAAATCGGCATGATCTGCTTAGAAATACCCTTCGTAATAGGGTAAAGCCGGGTACCCGACCCGCCAGCTAGAATGATTCCTTTCATTGAGCTAACTCCTTCTTAATGTATTCCCTTAAGTCATCGTGCCAGTCACGTGGCATGAAGCCTGTGGATTGGATCTTGCCAAGGTCAAACTCGCTATTAAGTGGCCGAGACGCGATGTCTTCCTTGCCGGTGTAATATTCCACCGTAGTGGTATCTGTTACAGCAAGGTCGAAACCGGCTTCGTGAAAAATCGTGCGGGTAATGTCAGCCCAACTACAAACATCACCACCATTACTAATATTGTAAGTACCATATGCAGGTTGGCTTGTTATTAAGTGGTCTATAGCGCGAACAAGTTCACCGGTGAAAGTCAGACGTCCGACTTGATCCGCAACCACAGTTGGGCTTACACCTTTCTGTCCGAGCCCTAGCATGGTGCGCACGAAGTTCTGGCCTTCACCGATTACCCATGAGGTGCGCAAAACATAGTGCTTAGGCGACAAGCTAATCGCAATGTCGCCAGCCGCCTTACTTTGGCCATAAACACCTAACGGACTAAAGGCCTCGTCTTCAGTATGTGGTGCCTTAGTGCCATCAAAGACATAGTCTGTTGAAATGTGCACTATAGTTATGTCGTTTTGCTGGGCGACTCGGACTAGGTTGGCAACTGCCTCGGCATTCACACTCCAAGCCGCTACACGGCCCTCTTGTGTCTCAGCCCTATCGACATTAGTATAAGCAGCAGCATTCAAGATGTACTTTATATTGCTCCAATCGTAAGAACGAACTGAATCGGTTTTTGTAATGTCCATCTCATTGATGTCTGCACTTTGAGCGCCAGGGTATTGTTGCTTAAGAGCAGTGCCCAACTGGCCGTTGGCACCAACTATGAAGATTTCGGAATCGCTCACTTAAACTCCATTGGCCTTACATCTTTTAGTAAGGGATTAGTACGGTCTTTGTCAGAAATAATTGCTTGATCTTGGGGGATTGGCCAGTTGATGCCTAGCTGAGGGTCGAAAAGATTAGCGGAGGCATATTGGGCGTCGTGTGACCAATGAGCATTGACCAGATAAGTATAGGTTATATTTTCCTCAAGAGTTTGGTAGCCATTGGCTACTCCACGAGGCACAAATACTCCTACTTCAGGGGTGATTTCCAGAGTGAAAACCTTACCAAAATTTTCAGGTCGTAAATCAACCCAAGCGCCAAAGACTCGGCCATTGGCTAGTGAGATATACTTTTCCCAGGGTTCGGCATGCAGGCCACGGGTAACGCCTTTTTCGGCATTGAATGAAAAGTTGTTTTGGACGGCCTCAAAATGCGGTAGTCCTAGAGCTTCCATCTTGGCACGCTGATAATTCTCTTTGAACCATCCCCTTTGGTCGCCGTGCAGCACTAGGTCAACCACGAACATGCCCGATATTTCAGTTGCACGAACGGCTAGCTCAGCGGGCATTACTCGACATCCTCCTTCATAAAAGCCGGCACGTAAAGCTTTTCCATGTAGGGTTGCCACCAGTTCGGGTTTTCGCGGTACCAGTCAATGGTTTGGCTTAGCCCTTCCTCGAATGTGACACTAGGTTCATAGCCTAGCTCGCGCTGAAGCTTCGAATAATCGATGGCGTAACGACGGTCGTGGCCAGGTCGATCTGTCACAAATTTTTTTAGCTCTGGCGGCTTATCTAGAATATCTAGAACGCCGTCAGCTATCTGAATGCCGTTTTGCTCCTGACCACCTCCGACACAGTAAGTTTCTCCGGCGTTGCCCTTGTGCAGGATTAAATCAATGGCTCGACAGTGATCCAGTACAAATAGGTAGTCACGCACACTTTTGCCGTCGCCATAAATAGTTAGCGGCTTGTCTTGCATGGCCATTAAAGCGAAAACCGGCACTATATTTTCCGGCACCTGATACGGGCCATAATTGTT
The DNA here is from genome assembly GCA_036276195.1 of Saccharimonadales bacterium (SeqCode). Lineage (GTDB taxonomy): Bacteria > Patescibacteriota > Saccharimonadia > Saccharimonadales > UBA4665 > DATBED01. Next base: position 49,799 of record DATBED010000042.1, read on the forward strand.
AGAACAATTGCTTATGGTGGCGTCTAATCCGTAAGTGTGAAAGTAAGACCGTACTAGATGGTCGCTGCCAGCCTTGGTAGCCGAATATGGACTGCGCGGATCGTAAGACGTGCTCTCGTTAAACTTGGTGGTGGAGTCCAGTTCTAGGCTGCCAAAAACCTCATCGGTTGAAACATGATGAAAACGTTTAACGCCGTGGTCACGGCTTAAGCGTAAAAGAACATTAGTGGCAAGAACATTGCTGTTAACGAAGTTATCAGGATTTTCAATTGACCGATCAACATTAGTCTCGGCCGCGAAATGGGCAACATAATCTACGCCTTGCTCGAAAATCGGCAATAACCTTTCTTCTTCGACCAAGTCGAATTTATGGAATTCTATATCGTCTTTAATGGGTGCCAGATTTTCGATGTTACCCTGTTGGTTCAGCTTGTCGACAACTACAATTTGGTAGTCAGGATAGTGTTGCCGAAGATAATGAACAAAGTTGGATCCTATAAATCCAGCGCCTCCGGTAACAAGTATTCTCATATGCCTAATAGTATATCAAGCCACTACAGTACTCTTACAACTTTTGCTAAAATAGACTTGCATGATAGTCGTAATTATCGCGGGGGGTTCGGGCACGCGCCTCTGGCCGCTTAGCACGCCCGATTACCCGAAACACCTGCTCAGTTTGACCAACGAGCGCAGCCTGCTGCAGAACACCTACGCCCGGGTGCGCAAAGTGGCCGAGCCGCAGAATATCTTCGTGGTGTCGGAGGCCTCGCATGCCCACCACGTGGCCGAGCAGCTGGCCGCCGAGGCGCCAGAGGGCAATATCTTGATTGAGCCCGCCCGGCGCGGTACCGCCTCCTGTTTTCTGCTGGCTTTGAACGAAATCAACCGGCGCGGCCTAGATAATCAGGCCATCTTCTTTTTGTGGTCGGATCATGTCATTAGGGATACGCGTGGTTTTGCCAGCACCGCCAACCTGGCCGCCGAACTGGCCGAGAAGCTGGAAAAGATCGTTTTCGTGGGCGTTGAGCCGACCCACGCTTCAACCGGCTTTGGCTACATGGAAAAGGGCGACCGGTTGCAGAATGGCTTTAAGAACGCTTTCGAGCTTAAACAGTTCGTCGAAAAGCCGGATCTTAAAACGGCTACTCAGCACTTCCAAAGCGGTAATTACCTCTGGAACACCGGCTACATGGTAACCACCCGCGCCACGCTGGAGCGCGAGATCCAAGAGCATAACCGGGAGCTATGGGAGGCGTATCAAAAACTGTTACAGAGCGACGACGTGGCCCAGATTTATCTGGAATTTGAAAACAAAGTCATCGACAAAGCCCTGTCTGAAAAGGTGACCGACGGTCTGGTGGTGCCGGGCACTTTTGACTGGCTGGACGTGGGCTCGTTCCTAGACCTGCACGGCGCCAGCGAGCAAGACGAAAGCGGCAACTACCTCAAGGGTGGCGTTATAGAAGTCGAGCAGGTAACCAATAGCTACGTCCGTAACGAGCAGGAGCTGCCGGTGGCCGTGATCGGGCTCGACAATGTCGCCGTCGTCGCCACCAAAAATGGCATCCTGGTGACCAAGAAAACCTACGCCCAAAGAGTCGGCGACGTCAGCAAACGCCTCAAGCAGTAACGCGACCCAGATATTAAGCTGTCTGTCTGCTTCAGTCACCTAGATCAAGATGGATTTTGATAGCCGCGTTTACTTGGTCTAAAATCGCGGTATCTACAATTCCACCCAAAGGGCTGTCGCCGAGACGCCGCTTATCAACGGTACGGATCTGATTGGCTTTGACTTTGCTGGCGACTTTTAAGCCGCCCGCACCGGCCGGTAGCAGGACTTCAAACGGTCTAATATTCTTTGTCCGCGAAGTTAGCGGCAATATCGTGATAGTATCGGCGACTTGGTTGTTAACGTCATTGGATACTACAAGGGCAGGGCGCGTCTTTTGGATTTCGGAACCAATGGTCGGATCAAGCCGCACCCAGTAAATTTGGCCGCGGCGGATCACAGACCGTCCCCGGCGGTAGTATCCCAATCCTGGTTGATCTGTTTGTCTTCCTTGGCGGCGTCAGTATAAGCCCGCGCAAGGGTAGCGTTTAGCCGGGCTTTATCTTCACGGGCGAATTTTTCTTGGAGTGATTCGGCGATTAAGGCGCTATGGTTCCGGCTGGCTTTAAGCCGTTGCCCGATTTTTGCCGGTAGCGTAACATTGAAGCGCATGGCATTGTGCGTACTCATACACACAATCATACACACTTTAATACGCAAAGTCAACCCAATTAAGCGTCTAGGGCTTCGACGTTGGCGCTGATAGGCGATTCCCAATCAATCTCTGGGAAGCCGTGCAGCGTTTCCTTAATAGTTTGGCGCAGCTCTTCGTAGAGTTCCTTAGAGCGGGCTTCGAACTTAATCGTCAAGTACGGCCCGTTTTGCGAGTAACGCACCACGAACATGGCGTCTGGCAGTTCCAGGCGCACGCCATCACCGGCTCGCTCGTCGCTAATGACCTCGGCCTCCGGGTAGAGTTCCTGTAACTTGGGAGCCAGCTTAGCGATCACTTCGCGCTTCTCGTCATCGGAGCAGTAAACCTTAATTTCCGGGCTGGATTCGTAGTGTGGCAATTCGGCGACTAACTCCGATAGCTTTTTGCCGGAGCGCTCAATTGTTTGCAGCAAGCGCAGAGTTGAGTAAAGCCCGTCATCGTGGTTGTAAAAGTCGGCCGAGAAAAAGAAGTGGCCCGACAGTTCGCCTATGAAAGCCGCTTTAACTTCTTGGTTCTTTTTCTTTAAAAAAGAATGGCCGGTACGCCACATAAAAGGTTTGCCGCCGTGGGCGGTGATAGTTTCGGGCACCACCTTAGAGCAGAGAGTGTTGAACATAATTGTAGCGCCCGGGTGTTCTTGCAGCACACCGATAGAGAAAAGGGCGACCAGAACATCGTTCCAAATAATGTTGCCGGCTTCGTCGACAATACCGATGCGGTCACCGTCGGCGTCGTATGTGAAGCCGACGTCCGCCTGGCTTTCTAGCACTTCATCGCGCAGCCGTTCCACGACTTGAGTTTCGGTAGGATCAGCTACTCCCATCGGGAAGGTCGGGTCAACCTTAGTGTTGTACTCAATAACCTCACAACCGGCTTGCCTTAGTAAGTCTGGCGCGATGTCGCCAGCCGTGGTGTTGCTGGGATCTACTACCACCTTGAACTTTTTAGTGATGGGTAAACGCTTTAATAAATCCTTGTAGTAGACAGGGCGAATGTCGGCTTGCTCAAAACTGCCCTCGGTTTCACCTTGGTCGTAATCTTCTTCTTGGACTAATCGGCAGAGCTCTTGCATGCCTTCGGTAACCAGTGTTTCCGAATAACCATTGGCGAACTTGAAGCCGTTAAAAGCCGGTGGGTTATGCGAAGCGCTAACGTAAACGCCGGCCGGGCTTTTCAGGTGATATTGTGACCAGTAAAACGTGCCAACCAACTGCATACCAATATCGGTAACATTAACACCGGCCCATCTTAAACCCTTAATTAATTCGCGGCTGTATTCCGGGCCGGTTTCGCGGCTATCGCGGCCAACTACCGCCGTATTGATGTCGCGCCTGGTCAGATAGGTGCCGTAGGCCTTGCCCAAGTGTAGTGCCAATTCCGGGCTTAAATCTTTACCAACCAAGCCTCTTAGATCATAACCCCGAAAAAGTTGAGTGTTTACCTGCATGAGCCTCCTTTATTCTACTGTAACAGATTTGGCGAGGTTGCGCGGGCGGTCGACATCGAGGCCCTTCTTGGTGGCGATGTAGTAGGCAAATAACTGGGTGGCAATGGCGTGCAGGATTGGCTGCAGGTGCTCCATGGTCGGTGGCAGGTAGATGACGTCGTCGGCCAGCTCGGCGATGTTGGAGTTGCCCTCGGTGGCCAGAGCCACGACCGGGCCTTTGCGGGCCCGGATTTCCTGGATGCTAGAATAAGTTTTTTCCAGCAGCGGCGAGTCGGTGGCGATGGCGAAGGTGGGGAAGTTCTCGTCGATCATGGCTAGCGGGCCGTGCTTCATCTCGCCGGCGGCGTAGCCCTCGGCGTGGATGTAAGAGCACTCCTTGAGCTTGAGCGCGCCTTCTAGAGCTGACGGAAAAGCGTTCTGCCGGCCGATGAACAGGAAGTCGCGGTAATCGGCGTATTTTTCAGCGATTTGTTTGATGTTTTCGGCTTGGTCGAGCACTAGTTGGGCCTTCTCGGGCAAACGGTCGAACTCTTCAAGCAGGTCGTGGAACTGTGGCGATTTGCCGTCGCTTAAGTTTAGCGCGATCAGGGCTAGCACGGTCACCTGGGCAATAAAGGCCTTGGTGCTGGCCACGGCCCGTTCTGGCCCGGCGTGGCAGTAAACGCCAGCGTCGGTCATGCGGGCGATGGTGCTACCGATAGCGTTGACCACGCCCAAGCGCAAGGCGCCGTAGTCTTCGACTTTTTTGAGGGCGGCGATGGTGTCGGCCGTTTCGCCGGACTGCGAGATGGCCAATAGCACGGTGCTGCGCGAAAATGGTTCCTTACGGTAGTTGAACTCGCTGGCCAACTGCACCTCCACCGGAATGCCGGCTAATTCCTCGATTAGGTATTCGCCGATCAGGCCGGCATACGAGGCCGTGCCGCAGGCCACTATCACGATGCGGTCGATGTGTTGCAGTTGGCGCAGAACAGTCTCTAGGCCGCCCAGCTTGACCAGGTTCTGGTCGGTGCGCACCCGGCCCAAAGTGGCGTTCTTGATGGTGCCCGGCGCTTCAAAGATCTCTTTAAGCATGTAGTTCGGAAAGTCGCCTAAAATGGCTTGCTCGTTATCGAAGTCGAGCAGCTCGGCCTTGGGTTCGATTGGTTTGTCGTTTTTGAGGTTAGTCACCTCGACCTTGTCGGCCGTGATGACAGCCAGATCGTAATCTTCCAGATAGATGACTTTTTTAGTGTGTTCCATGATGGCCGAAGGGTCGGAAGCCAGGATGTGCTCGCCCTCGCCCACACCGATCACCAGTGGGCTAGACAGACGTGCCGCGTACAGCTTGCCCGGTTCGCGGGTAGAAACGGCGGCAATGGCGTAGGCGCCGCGCACATCGGCCAGAGCGGCCTGAAAGGCTTCATCTAGGCTGGGCAACTGCTTGGAGTAGTAGTCGATCAGGTTAGGCACGATCTCGGTGTCGGTTTGGGACTCGAAATGATAGCCCTCGGCCTCCAACTTCTGGCGCAGTTCGCCAAAGTTCTCAACAATGCCGTTATGTACTACGAAAATGCTGCCGTCGTTGCTGGCCTGCGGGTGGGCGTTTGCCTCTGTTACGCCGCCGTGGGTGGCCCAGCGGGTGTGGCCAATCACCAAATGGGCGTCGCCGGCTTGGTCTTTAACCTCTTCGACCAGTCCGGACACCCGGCCAACCTGCTTGAATAGCTGGCTTTGGTCACCGTCAACCAGGGCGATGCCGGCCGAATCGTAACCGCGGTATTCCAAGGCCTCCAGGCCATCTAGAACAATGTCTTTACCAGGTTTTGGGCCAATGTAACCGACAATGCCGCACATGCCGCTATTATACCCGCTCTTTCAGGCAATCCCTGATGTAATTTTGGATGTTCTTCTTGAAGACGGCCACCGAGTATTGCTGGGCGTGCTCGGCGATTGAGGGATAGTCCCAGTTCTTGTTTATGGTTGCTTCCAGAGCATCCTTGAGGCTCTTGACGGTTTGACGCTCGAAGAATAGGCCGGTTTTCCCCTGAATCACGTAATCTAACGGGCCGCCCTTGTTATAGGTAATAATCGGGGTGCCAGCGGCCATGGCCTCGACGGCGACCACCCCAAAGTCCTCGACGTTGGTTGGGAAGATGAAGCCCAGCGCCGTCTGGAAATGCTCAACTATGTCGTGATCATTAACAGCCGTTAAGAAAGTCGTACTGCGGCCGGGCAATTTGTTGGCCAGCCGCTCCAGTCGCTTGTGATCTGGCCCGTCGCCAATAACGATCAGCGGCACTTTCAGGTCGTCGCAAGCCTTAATGGCCAGGTCAAAACTTTTATAGGGCGTTTGGCGGCCGGCTACTACAAAGCCGTGGCGCAGCGGCGGCTGGCCCGGGCCCTTAATTTTGAACCGCTCAACTTCCACTGGTGGCCAAATAACCTCCGACTCGCGCCGGTAGAAGCGCTTAATCATGGCTTGGGTATGAGAGGAGTTGGCAATCAGGTAATCCGGCCGTTTAGCGGCCCGCCGGTCCCAGCGTTTCAGCGGACCGATCAGCAACTTAAGCCCCAGCCGGGCCAGCCAATTCAGCCCCAGTGGAAAGCCGGGCTTTTCCAGATAGGCGTCGTGGCGGCTCCAGTAATAGTGGGTAGGCGCGTGGCAGTAACAGATGTGGACCGTGCTCGAACCGGTCTTTACGCCCTTGGCTTCGGCACCGCTGGAAGACAAGACCAAGTCGTACTCCGACAAATCCAGCCGGCTGAAAGTGTAGGCTCGCAGCAGCGGCAGGAACTTTTTGAGGCTTTTAGGCAGCCTTTGCAGCCAAGTGGTGCGGATATCGGCCTCGGCAAACCAGTCAATTGCCGAAGGGTCGTACTGCGAGGTGTAGATCGGCGCGTCGGGGTAGAGCTGATGCAATTCGTAGACCACCCGCTCGGCGCCGCCAATGCCAGTCAGCCAGTCGCAGACTATGGCCACTTTTAATTCGCCGTTTTTCATTACTCGCTCATTATCTCAAAAAACCCCGCCAATCAGTAATCAAGAAGCTTCGAGTTGCCGTAAGCTTTGGCCACCATCCTATATGTAAGGGTGTTAAATGTATGTACAAATAAGGACTTCCACCTCTAGAGCGTGTACATACGTTTAACATGTACGTCCAGAAGGAGGTGCCACAGCCCCGTTATAATTACATTAAGCTACTAGCTCGCTCAAGATGGGGGCAATCTTTTATCCAAGTTTTGGCCAGATACCAAGCGAATTAACCCAGCTTTAGCCGCGGGCCCCTTTGTGGAACAGCACCACCCAAAAGGTTTTGGCCAAGATGACCATGTCGCTCCAAAAGCTCCAGTTTTGCACATAAAACAGATCAAGTTGGCGGCGTTCCTCAAAGGTTAGATCGTTAACGCCAGAAATCTGGGCCAGGCCAGTCAAACCCGATTTAACACTTAGGATCAGGTTCTTCTGGGCATACTTATCTAATTCTAAAGCTACTAAAGCCCGGGGGCCAACCAGCGCAATGTCGCCGCGAAACACGTTAAATAATTGCGGCAGCTCGTCTAGGCTGTACAGTCGTAAAAAGCGCCCCAGCGCCGTTAATCGAGGATCGTTAGCTAGCCAGTCGTTGTTGGCGCGGTAGGCCCGCAAAAGATCCAACCGATCCATTTTGGCGAAGGCCTCTTCCGGGCTCAAACCATTGTAACGGGCCTTAAGCGTGCGGAACTTAAAGATAAGCACCTTGGTGTCAAAGCGCGTCAAACGCTCCTGCCTGAACACCACCGGCCCCCAGTCGCTTAGCTTAATGGCCACGGCAATCAGCAGCATGAAAGGGGAGGCTATCAGTAAGAATAGTCCACCTACAATCACATCGGTCAAACGCTTGACCACCCGGCCCCAACCAATTAAAGGCGTCTGGTGCACGGCAATAATCGGCACCGATTGGAACAAGTCCACCTCGATCTTACCAACAAACAGCTCGCTGTTGCCTGGCACAAAACGGTAGGCCACATGCTTTTCTTGGGCGTAAGTTAAGATCTCGTCGTTCTGCTCGCCATTGGAGTACAGCTCGGTCTGGATAATGGTGTGCAGCTGGCGGTTACGCAGGTGCCCAACGGCTACGGCGAAGTTCTTGTATTGAGTGTAGGGCGTGTTGGCCTTCAGCGGATGCTTGACGCCACCGACCACTCCCACTACCTTGTAGCCACTAACGGCACTGTCTTTCAGCGACTCAATCAGGCGATGGGTCGTCTTGGTATCGCCAACCAGCAGCACGTTGTTGATACCCAGGCCGTAGCCGAACAGCTCCCGCCGGATACCGCGAGCCAGTGTGCGGAACAGCAAAGCGCAAACAAAAGCCAAGGCGAAGCCATAGATAGTCACCAGCCGAGCTGGGAAGATGACCGTATTCGTCATGTAGCTATAGCTGATGACGAACAAAATGCCAATGAATGAGCCAACCAACAGCCGCCCCAGCTCGGTAAAGCGTTTTTCGTAAATGCGGTGGTTGTACAGCCCAAGCAGGCCGAAGATCAGGATCCAGAACGGCAGCAGACCGGTTAGGATGCCAATGTAAGTGTGAGCATGGACGTCGGCGCTCAAGGGGGTATGGTTCAGTGTGACGCGCAGAATATAGGCGATCGTAAAAGCGACGGTGATGGCTAAGGCATCGCCAATGATCAGACAAATATTGTAAACAAGCGAAGCATTATTCTTCATGAAAATCCGAGGTAAGCTATACTAGATTGTAACATCATGAGAACCTCGGCCGTTAAGTACGCTGTGCTAACGTGGGTCAGCACGCTGACCATGGTCATTTTCTACTTGGTACCATTCCATGCTTTCTTAACGGTTTGGGGGGCCAGCTTGATTGGCCACTACACGGCGCTACGACTATGGAGCGAGGTCTTGTTATTCATCTGTGTTATTGGTGTGCTTTATCTGTTCCTATCCGACAAGAAAATTCGCTCCCATACTGTGCCGCGTCGCTTGGTCCAAGTCATTTTGTTGTATATAGCACTCAGTTTAATTTGGGGGCTGCTGGCGCTCGATCAGCACGATGTCACGGCTAAGGCGCTGGGCTATGGCCTGATCAGTAATCTGCGTTACCCAGTGTTCTTTTTAGTGACTTGGTCGGCGGCACTTAGACTGGCCCGTCTGCGCATCCGCTGGCAGCGGCTAGTGATCTGGCCGGCTATCGTAGTGGTAGTTTTCGGTTTGTTGCAAATTTTTGTTTTGCCGAATGATTTTCTGAGGCACTTTGGTTACGGGCCGTCAACGATTCCGGTACTTGAAACTATCAATAACAACCAGCACTATGTCCGCTTTATCTCAACCCTGCGCGGCGCCAACCCGCTCGGGGCCTATCTGTTAGTGCCAATCAGCTTATTAACGGTGCTGCTGATACGCAACGGCCGTAATTGGCTGCAGGGCCTATTGATGGCTGGCTCGCTGGTGGTGCTGTTTTTCACTTTTTCGCGCAGTGCTTGGGTCGGCGCTGCCCTGAGCGTGGTTGTGATTTTGTTCTTGAGCCATTTAGCGGCCAATACCCAAAAAATCGCTCTGGCCGTGGCCGGCGGATTGGTAGTTATAGGCGCCCTCTTGGCGGTGGCTTTCCGCCACGATCTTAATTACCAGAACTTCATTTTTCACACCCAAAAGAATTCGGCCGTGGCCGCCACATCTGATCAAGGTCATTTACAAGCTCTAAAAGCCGGCTTACGTGACCTGCGCCATAATCCGGGGGGTAATGGCCCCGGCACGGCCGGCCCGGCCAGCTTCTACAACACCGGCCATCCGGTGCGCATTGCCGAGAACTACTTTGTGCAGATCGGCCAAGAAACCGGCTGGATCGGCCTGGTGCTATTCAGCCTAATTAATGCTGGCGTCGCTTATCTCTTGTACCTAAAACGGGACGATCCGCTAGCACTCGGTCTGCTCGCCAGCCTTATCGGGCTAACGCTGATCAACCTGTTCTCGCACGCTTGGGCCGATGACACCCTAGCCTTTGTTTGGTGGGGATTAGCCGGCGTAGCCCTGGCGCCTAACCCGAAGGCCGAGGCCGGAAGTGAACCAACCTAAAAGCGGCCGGTTACAGCAGTTCGCCAAATATATGGCCGGCGGCAGCTTGTACTTCTGGAGTGGCTATGCCGTGTTCGCCATCTGTTACTCGGTTTTTAAATGGAACTGGCTGCCCTCCAAAATTGCTGCCGATGCCGTTGGCTGGTCACTCAACTACATCGTGCAGCGCTTCTGGGCCTTCAGCGACCAACATCACTTAAGCGAAATGCAGCACGCCAGCCGCTACCTCTTCATCGAAAGCATCGGCTTCGTGCTGGATTACTTAATTATCTGGGGCCTCAAAACTATCGGCATTACGCCCTACATCGGCTTCTTCATCTCGGCCGGCTTCTTCACCGTCTGGAGCTGGTTTTGGTACAAATACTGGGTCTTCCCCGAAAAGAAACAGCCCTAGGGATACCCACGTTATTATTCGTTACTCCTCAACCAACACTTTCAATTTTTATAGAAATTCTTATAATAATTGAAATGTCTCAATATATGTTGTTGCGCCAGGTAGGTTTAAGCAAAACGGCCATCAGGTGCTACGAGTCACTGGTAGAGAAAGGTCCCGCGGAGGCCGTCGATTTGGCAAAACGGCTTAAACAATCACCCACCAACATGTATGGTGTACTTAATTTCTTAGTTAAGGAAGGGTTTGTTGATAAAATCAAATTGACAACTCAACCAGGTGTATTTAAAGCCCGGCAACTCGATAAAGCCTTATTGGAAAGATACATGCGCCATCGCATTTTATTAATGCCGTTATTTGATGAATTGGGTATATTACCGTCGGCTCTATCGCTAAGATTGCGTAGATAGTTACAAAATGGATAATATAAGGTATGAACGAAAAGCAAACAGCCGAAACCGTGCGGCCAACCAAAAAGCAAAAAGAACTGCTAACCTTTATCGAGGCCTTTATTAACGAGCACGGCTACAGCCCGAGCTACCGCGAGATCATGAATGGCCTTAACTACACTTCGGTGGCTACAGTGGCGCTACACGTTAATAACCTAATCAAGCGTGGCCATTTGCACAAACGTGATCACTCGGCTAGGTCGCTCGAAGTGGTCACTTCTGGCGATAAAACTAAGGTCACCTCCAACCAAGTTGCTCCCAGCGAAGAGAAGTGGCTGGTCGAAAAGGTCGAACACGCCTTCACCCAAACCGAAAACTTGGGCAACGAGCTAGCCGAAACCAGCCTGGACCACCTGTATGTGCTGATCGGCGCTCTTAGAGTACTTGGCCTGGAAGGTGCCGCCCAGAGCTTTATGCCGCGCCTGAACGCCCTAAAAAGCCGTTCCACCCCCCAAACTTGACAAGATATGTATGTATAATGTCTATATGGCAAGTACCCAATATCTTAATAACATACCCCAGCAAAACGATAACTTTGACTGGCTCTTTAATCAAAATACCTTAGACGAATCCTTCGACGAGGCTATTCAAGATCAGTCAAAGATAGATGAAGAACTTTGGTAATGATTTGATGCTCGCTGAAGTTTTGCAGTAATTAATACTATATCTAGCGCCACCGCCGGCTGCTACACTACTAAATGTATTAACAATTGAGCTGGAATCCCGTGCAAATCGGGAACTGTGCCGCAACGGTAAGCCCAAAAGGCAAGTCCGATACAGCTTCTTAAGCCTCTCGAGCAAGAGCACCTAGACACCTAGTCTTCGGAGCCCTCGCCCGCCAGGCCGAGGGTATTTAATGGAAAACCTGGCCGTAGCAGCCGCACCAAACCAACATCTTACGCTAGTCGAAGATATCGAAACCGGGCCACCCGTGTTGCCTCTAGTTTTTGAATCGACCCGTCTAGATGTTGAGGAACTCGTGCGGCATCGATCAGACCGCTTTATTGGCGAGGCGCTGGTTGGCCACGAAGTAGTCGTGTCGTCCGAGCTGAAAACTGAAGACAGAAATGACTCTTTAAGAGACGCGATTCACCGCGGCGCCGCAGGCGACCCGGTGGCTGACGCCTTATGCGAAGACAGCATAATCGCCGATGTCGGCGAGAGAATTATAAAGGTCGGCGATGTCACCAAAGTACTAGAAGTGATTACTGACTCTAACGAGACTCATCAGCATGGCCAGACTGGCCGTCAAAGGCAGGCCAATGCACTACGCTCAGCGGGAGGCTGGCAAATGCTGGGTCGGTTCGGGGCCAATGCGCGCAATTTCTTCCGTATCGATACTTACAGAATGATGGGATTGCTTGAAGACTACAGGGCGATAGTATTTGAACTCATGCCTCGAGACATCATGACCACAAAAGAGCTAGACAAGAACCACTTCTTTACCAAAACAATGAGCATCTCCGTACAATCCACTACGGTCGAAGAGGGAGCATTAGAAATAGAAACTGCACTGGTGGCAGGAGTCAAAAAGCCTGGCGCTGAGCCGCATGACGTCGAGATGGTAGACTCCACGGTGGAAAGCTGGGGCCTTGACTGGAAGGGTAAGACCACTACCGAGAAAATCAATATAGTCGTGTTGGTTCACAAAAGTTTAACCCCAAACGGCATCATAGACATCGTAAAGCACATGGATGATCTCAATGGCGGCACCTTCTTCGGTGAAGATCGCCCACGCCAGAGTTACCTTGAGTATCTTGAGTTTTGCCGTGAAAGAAAGGCCGCCTTTTGGCCAAAGGTTCAGGCAATCAAAGCAGAACTCTATTCTAGGAAGGCCGAAGCAACGACTGACCCAGCGGGCGCCGAACTACTTGATGAAATTTCCGAGAAGCACATGGTCGAAAAGGCCGTTGAGGATATTTCAATCGACCCCATGGTTTTCGGTCCGGTATCGGCCGTCCAAATTGTTGAAGCCCGGCACTATAAGGCTATAGGCAATTATGAGAGGGCTTGTCTGGCTACTCAAGAAGCAATTGAGAATGCCGATTCAGGTGCGTGCAATGGTATCAAAAAGAAAGGCAGGCGCTCTCGTCGTAAGCATGGTTTGGACAGCGACTTTGATGATTTGAGCTTCAACTTTGGTGAGGATGAATCAAATAACGACGATGAGAGCGGAGTTTGCAAAGAGACGAAGGATGGTGACGAGAAGAAGTGCCCGGAGTGTAAGAAAAAAGTCAAAGCCATAGTTCCCAAAAAGGGCGGAACAATATATTGCGATCAGAAAGGGTGTAAGCTGGAAGCTCCTGAATGGCTTATAGAAGCTCGAATACGCAATAATGCCACCACCAAAAAAAGGTGGATTTACAGCATTACCTAGCCGAGAAGTTATAATTGATTCATGGCTAGGATTGGGATTTACGCCGGAACGTTTGATCCGGTGCACAGCGGGCACATGGCCTTCGCGCTGCAGGCGCTGCGGGCGGCCAAGCTCGACCAGGTCTATTTTTTGCCCGAGCGGCGGCCGCGCAATAAACAGCAGGTCGAGCACTTCGGCCACCGCGTGGGCATGCTCAACCGGGCGACCAAACCCTACCCCGAGTTCGAGGTGCTGGAGCTGGTCGACGTCAGCTTCAGTGTTGAACGCACATTGTCTTTTCTGCAGGGCTTGTTCCCAGATGATGACCTGGTGTTTTTATTTGGCTCGGATATAATCCCCAACTTGGCCGAGTGGCCACATGCCGATAAGTTACTCGAATCTAGTGAGCTGGTTATTGGCTTGCGGTTTAAGGATGATCGGGCGACGATTCACAAAATTGTCGAGAGCTGGCAGGTACAGCCCCAGACCGTAACAATTTTTGAAAGCTTTGCGCCCGAAGTATCATCTGGCAAGGTCCGCGAAGCTTTGCGCAAGCGACAAGCGGCCGCAGGCTTGCTCAAAAGCGTGGAGCGCTACAGCGACCACCACTGGCTCTATGTTTCCCTAGCCTAATTATTTTTTAGTTTGGGCCGTGGTGCCGGTGTTGGCGGGCGTTGAAGTAGTAGAAGTATTACCCGCCTTTTTGGCAATCTCGGCCTTAATGACTTGCTCGAAAGCTGGCACGCTTTCGCCAACTTGAATTTGTTTGCCATCCAGGTAAAACGTTGGCGTGCCAGTAATGCCCAACTTGTTCCCCTGGGCCATATCGGCGTTGATTAGGTTATTAACTTGAGTTGAAGCGTAATCCGACTTAAATTGCGTTACGTTAAGGCCGAGTTGTTGGGCTAATTGGTCAAAAAGGCTGCTTGGGTCGCTGGCACTGGTCCACTGGCTCTGGCTCTCGTACAAAGCGTCGTGCATCTGCCAGAATTTACCTTGCAAAGCGGCCGCTTCGGCAGCCCGGGCACCGGCAAAGGCGTTTTGGTGAATGCTGACCAGCGGGAAGTTGCTGAACTGGAAGGTTATTTGCTTGTCGAATTCCTGCTCGACTTGCTTAACAATCGGAAAATACTGGCCGCAATAAGGGCACTCATAGTCGCCGTACTCCTGCAGTAAAATGCCATCTTGGCCCTGGCCCTCGACATGGTGCGTTAAAGTACCGGCCTTTCCATTAGAGTTACTCGAGCCGCCGGACTTATTGGTCAAGGCGAAAATGCCTATGAAAACGATGATCACGGCAGCGATTACAGCTAAAAACTGTTTAGACATGGACTACTCCTTTTAGTCTTTCAATTATACAATGAGTTGGAATGAATAACCTTGTTTTAGCCGCCCTCTTCCTATTATTGGCCTTAGGCGGTGTGGTGGTGCGCAAAACCTACGCCTATTTGCCGGCCCGCGAGCTGAAGCGGCGGGCCGAGCGGCACGATCCGCTGGCCACCCAGCTTTATAAGGCGGCGGCCTATGGCAACAGCCTGCGCAGCCTGCTGTGGCTATATATAGGTTTAACCACCGCCGCTGGCCTGGTACTGATGGCGCGCGCCCTGAATGTCTGGGTCAGCCTGCTAATTGTGGCGCCGCTGCTATGGATTGTCTTTTCACTAGTGCCGGCCACTCGCCTGACCAGCGTCGGTGCCCGTTTAACTAAGCTGGTCACGCCAATCTTGGCCTGGCTGCTTAATTATCTACACCGACCGTTGAGTCGGGGTGCTGAGGTGGTGGAGCGGCGTTACGTCGCCGGTAAACACACCCGTATTTTTGAAAGGGAAGACCTGGTTGAGCTGATCGAACGGCAACAGTATCAGGACGACAACCGCTTAACCGAAGAAGAGCTGGAAATTGCCCGCCGCGCCCTAAGCTTCAGCAACTATAAAGTGGCCGATGTGCTAACACCCAGAAAAGAGGTTAAGACCATCCTAGCTGGCGAAACGGTTGGCCCGGTATTGATTGATGAGTTGCACAAAAGCGGCCAGTCATACGTGCTAGTCAAAGACAAGAAGGGCGGTATGGTCGTCGGTACGCTGGCAATTGGCGACCTCGGCTTAAACAGTACCGGCCAAGTCAGCGACCACGTGGGCGGCCCGGTTTATTACCTGCACGAAAACGACTCCCTGAGTGAGGCGCTGCATGCCTTTTTTGTAACCAACCACCCAATGTTTGTGGTGGTCAATAGCTTCGAAGAATTTGTTGGTATTGCCACGGTCGAGAACATTATTAAACAGTTACTCGGCCATGTGCCCGGCGATGACTTTGACCAATACTCCGATCCGGCTGCCGTGGCCGCTCGCTATCTTAAAAAACCTCCCGAAGAGTCTTAGGGCTGGAAGCTAAGCAGCGAGGTTTCTATAACTGTCTTGTGCTGGGCCCAGGCGGAGCTTAGAACCACGCCGCGCAAGATATAACCCGTGTCGTTTTTAATGACGACAAGCTCGTCGGCAGTTACCGGGAAGGTCAGAGAAAGGCCAGACAAATTGTAGGAGTAAGTCAGCAAAGTAGCCGGCGAACCGCCGACGGTTTCCGGCGTGGTAGTCAGACTTTTATAGCCCGGAGCCTGCTTGGCCAGGGAGGCATTGACGTTGTTAACAACTTGGGCCAAGCTTGAACCATTGGCCGACGCATCAGACACGGTTATGATCGGATGGTAAGCGGCGCTCGAGTTGATCGGGTCAGCCTGGGGGTCTTGGAACTCAATTGAATCGCCGGAACCAGCCGCCGGTGCCACATTTGCCCAATTAGCCGGCCGCATGATCTTGAAGCCGGTCTGGGGATCAATGTACTGGACTGCCGTGACAACCGGTTGCGGATTGAGCGGCCGGGGGGTTTTATTATGAATGCCCATTAACAACACGACCACCGCCACGACTACGATAAACAAAACCCCTATCCCAGTTAGCATTAGCACTTTCTTGGAATTGTCCGGCGAGGCATTATGCTCCATTAATAGTAGCTCCGGGATTGCTGTTTCCGGAGGAACCAGCGCTTCTTCGTGGTACTGTTCGGGCTCTGCCGGTGCCTGTTCTTCGGTTTGGGCCGACGCTTCCTCAACTTGATGCTCTGATTCCTCGGGCGGCTGCTCAGACAGCGACGGAATCTCGGCCACCAGTGGCGCCGCGGCTTCAGGAATCTGTTCAGCTGGTGTTTCCACAACACTTACCGGGTCTTCTTTGGCTTGAGCCGGTTGCGGGCTGATCGTTTGGATCGATTCTTCCGGCGACGAATCATCCTGAACCGCGATCTTAGTCTCTGGCGGTTTATCCTCAGAATCCATTATGAGTGCCCCTCCCTTTGGCTACATATTATCAAAGATAGAAACATAAGCACAATCTATGGAGCTGGCTCTGTTAAAACAGGGAAGGAAGTGCTAGAATAACCCCTGATGCGAGTTTTGAGTTCACAAGTTAAGGATCACGTTGGCCAGCCGGTGCACATTCAGGGCTGGTTGC